>JBJEQS010000193.1:0-2390 GCA_051881875.1 Oscillospiraceae bacterium | reverse complement strand
AATGGGGGTGTGGGGGCTTGCCCCCGCTCTTCAATCGTTCCAAAAAAGTTTTTTGTCAAACTTTTTCCAAAAAAGTTTGTGCGAACGCAGTTCGCAGAACAGGAACAATAAAATTCCCCAAAAAACACAACGGGCGACCATTGGTCGCCCCTACAAAATACATACCATTAGTGAAATTTTCGGAGAATTATAATGAGAAGATATGCTTATCTTAAAGAACCAATAAAATGCAACAGCAAGGATTATATATACAAAATAATGCTTTATGAATGTAAATATGGCGTTTATCTTTTTGAATATTGCAGTCCTGACGCTGTTCATTGTTCATTCGACCAATTGTATACAGATGTCCAGTCCGTTTATGATGACTGGAATGATGAAATAGATGAGAATGGCTGGATTGATATTGATAATCCATTGCCGGAACAATCTGATGATTTATTGGAGGAATAAAAATGAGTTATATTGAAGAACTCGGCAAAAAGGCTAAAGCGGCTAAACGCATAGCTGCCTCTGCCTCAACTGCCATGAAAAACAATGCTCTTGCATCAATAGCTGATGCACTTATAGAAAAAACAGATTTGATTATCAGTCAGAATAAGCTTGACCTTGAAAATGCTGTCAAAAATAATATGTCAGCAGCTATGCAGGACAGACTTATGCTTGATGAAAAACGTATCAAAGGCATATCAGACAGCGTGAGAAAGCTTATTGAGCTTGAAGATGTAATCGGTTCTGTTGAGGAGGGATATATCCGTCCGAATGGTCTGAAAATCTGCAAGACAAGAGTTCCGCTCGGTGCTATAGGCATAATATTTGAATCACGTCCGAATGTTACTGTTGATGCAGGTACGCTGTGCCTTAAAGCCGGAAATGTTGTTATACTCAGAGGCGGCAAAGAAGCTATCAACTCAAACAAGTGCCTTGTAAATGTAATGCGTGAAGCCATTGCAAAGACAGGACTTCCCGAAGATGCAATTCAGCTTGTTGAGGATACCTCAAGAGAATGTGCCACCGAACTTATGCAGCTTACGGGATACCTTGATGTGCTTATTCCACGAGGCGGTGCAGGTCTTATAAAAGCTGTTGTCAATAATGCGAAAGTTCCTGTTATCGAAACAGGTGCGGGAAACTGTCATGTTTATGTTGATGAGAGTGCTGACATTGAAATGGCTGTCAATATCGCTGATAATGCAAAGACTCAGCGTCCGTCCGTATGCAATGCAATTGAGGGCATACTCGTACATAAGAATATTGCTGATAAATTCCTTCCTGCTATGAAGAAGAAGTATGATGAGCATGAAGTTGAAATAAGAGGCTGTGAAAAAACAGCTGAAATTCTCGGTGATTGTGTTGTGCCTGCAACCGATGAGGATTATGCGACAGAATACAATGATTACAAGATTTCAGCAAAGGTCGTTGAAAATATTGATGAAGCAATTGACCATATCGCTAAGTACAGTACAGGTCATTCAGAATGTATAGTTACCAATAATCTGAAAAATGCTGAAAAATTCCAGCGTGAAGTTGATGCGGCTGCTGTATATGTAAATGCCTCCACCCGTTTCACTGACGGCGGTGAATTCGGATTTGGTGCTGAAATAGGCATATCCACCCAGAAGCTTCACGCAAGAGGACCTATGGGATTGAAGGAGCTTACTTCTGTTAAATACCTGATTAATGGTGATGGTCAGATAAGATAACTTATTATAACAGACTGGGGATATCATCAATGGGTTATAAGAATGATTTTTTTGGCAGTTCACTTAATGAGGAAGATATAAAACACATAAGCAGATGGGAAGTCGACAGAATTCTTAGCACTGTCAGCACCATGCAGAATGAAGGACGTTCAAAAAAACATAAAATCTCCGACAGGGAAATTGATAAAATACTTTCGGAGGAGTTTATACCCATTTCAAAAAAGGAATTCAATAAAAACAAAAATATATCCGATGACAATTCTGAAAAGTCATCGGATATATCTGTTATAAGAACAAAACGACAGAAAAAGTCTGCAAAACAGAAAAAACATCAGGATAATTTGCAGATAACTGAAAAAGACAGGCAGGATATGGAAAAGACTAAGGTGATTAATCTGAATTCGGATTTGAAAGCAGAAATCAATGCAAATCCTGAGAATAAAATCAAAACTCAGGATAATTCAGATATAACCGAAAAAAACATGAAGCCTGCAAAGAAAAACACTCCAACCGCAGCCAAGCAGAAAAAGAAAGTAAATACAAGCTCACTGATAATGTCGGTATTATCATTTATATGCCTTGCATTATGCATAATCATATGCCTTAGCCTTGTTGCCATAAGATAGGCATATTATCATACTTCTTCATACAATCGGGGATATGCTGTAATCAATACGGCATATCCCC
>JBJEQS010000192.1:0-10491 GCA_051881875.1 Oscillospiraceae bacterium | reverse complement strand
CTGTTTCGCTCATTCGAGCGACCAAAGGCTCTGCCTTTGGAAACCGCAAGCTTTTAAAAAAGCTTGACCAAAATTTTTTCTTTCGCTGCTTTGCTTAATTGTTACATTTTGTACCCACCCGACCGCTTGGATAAAACAAAATACTTAAAACTGGAGGCGGCAACTTGCCGCATTAATATACCATTCCAAGAACTGCATCAAGGAATTCAAAACCATCATTCTTAACTCTTTTTATTTTGGTATCAAGACATTTTTCAACATCTGATATTGTATAATCATCAAGAAATATATCATTGTCACGCATAAACATTGAATCCGACAGCAGCAGCTCATCACCAATATCAATATCTTTCAGCTGTGCCATAATATCCTGTGCAGTGATAAGTCCCGTTACAGTAATAGTTTCCCCGAAAAAATCATTTCTTATCGGAATAACATTACATTCTATGTTGCTGTACGTCTGATTTATCCTGTCTGCCATCTGTTTTATAATAATGAATGGTGCTTTTCCCGTAGCAATAGTAACCTTTCTGAATGTTTCGGGACTTTCATCGCATAGCTTCAGAGCCGATTCAAATTCATCAAGCAATGAACGCAGCATTCCGACACCATTTTCATACTGCGGATAATCCTCATAATAATCTGTATCAGGAAGTTCCCTTTCAGCGATAAGGAAAAATTCATCTGACGGAAATGCAACTCTTGTACCATACTTTTCAAGCATTTCAGCCTGAAAGCGATGTATCCTGTCGATTGCGTCCGAAGCCGTTTCCTTATCAAACAATTTCAGCGGATAAAGTCCCTCACGAAATTTGGAAAGTCCTACAGGAACAATTGCAACGCTCTGTATGTTAGGCATAAGACTGCCGAGGTCATTGAGCGTCCTGTCAAGCTCTGCACCGTCATTGAGTTCCGGACAAAGAACAATCTGACAGTTCATCTTCAAGCCTGCCTTGCTCATCTGCCATATATAATCAAGCTTTTCTCCTGCAAAACGGTTATTCATCATTTTACAGCGTAATTCAGGGTTAGTGGTATGAACGGAAACATTTATATTAAGCCGCATTTTTATTATACGGTCTATGTCATTCTGTGAAAGATTGGTAAGCGTAACATAATTGCCCTGCAAAAATGAAAGTCTTGCATCATCGTCCTTGAAATACAGAGTTTCTCTCATACCTGACGGCATCTGGTCAATAAAGCAGAACACACATTTATTATGACAGCTTTTTTTACTGTCCATAAGGAATGTATCGAATTCCAGTCCTATGTCATCATATTCACTTTTTATAATTACAACATTCTCAACAGTATTATCACGCATATACTCAATATTTATACGGTTTTCAGCGGCATAGAACATATAATCGAGAACATCATGAATTTTTTCACCGTTTATGGATATAAGCATATCCCCCGACTTCAGCTTTGCCCTGTAAGCCGGTGAACCTTTTATAACGCTGTTAATCTTAATCATAGCAAACCTTTCAGAAAAATATCAGCTATAAACAAAAATAGAGGAAGATTTCTCCTCCTCTAATCTCGTTAGTCATGAAGAAACGATAAAAAATTACGCTTCCTTCTTAATTACCTCAACGCCCTTGTAGAAACCACAGTTTTTGCAAACTTTATGCGGAGCAGTAAGTTCACCGCAGTTAGAGCATTTGCAGAGTGCTGGAGCATCTAATTTCCAAACGTTAGAACGTCTTTTATCACGTCTAGCCTTAGAGGTTTTTCTCTTTGGTACAGCCATTATGGCACCTCCTTATATAATATACATAAATCAGGAAAGGCAATCACATTCTGACTCATTCAAATCGCAGCCGCACACCATACATAATCCTTTGCAGTCATCTCTGCAAAGCATTTTTGATGGCAGCATCAGGAGAAGGTCTGATAATGCAACTTCATCCATATCAACCGAATCACTATCCGCAACAATATAATCATCATTATCGGAATTATTCAGTGATTTGACAATTACGTGTTCAAAATCATATGAATAGAGCCTGTCCAGTTCTTTCAGACATCTGTCACACGTAAGCCTGAGGGTAAACTCAGCGGAAAACCTTACTGTAACTATATCGGCACGATTGAACACCTTACCCGCTACAGCAACCGGCGAAGCAAACACATATCCCTGAATTGAATCGAGTTCGCTTACAGGAATTTCATAGGAAAAATCCTTGCTTAAACCCACAGTATTAAAAACATCTTTCAAGTTCAATACCATAAAAATCCCCCTGAGCAATTACACAAATTATATTATAATAAATATTTTTTGTATTGTCAATAGTTTTTGCAATTATTTGTAATTAATCAATAAATTTTGTAACAGATTCAGGAAGTTCTGATTTATCAGCAGAAATTGTGAATATTACTGCTGTTTCATCGCCTGTAAGCTTCGCAATCTTATTGAGAAGAATTCCGAGTTCATCGAAATCAGCTCCGCCGATTTTGAGGATACCGTCAACATATATTTCCTTTATATCGTAGTTGCCTGCGAGCATACCTGCGATAAAGCCATAGAAGCTTTCAAAGCCTGAGATATTGAAGTATTCTGAATCGCACCATCTTACCTTGTAGCTGATAGAACGTCTGAGGCTGTCGCCTTTTTCAATGCAAACGAGGTCGCCGTTAGTATTCTTAACTGCATCATTAATTTTGTCGATGAGTATTTTTGTTTTTCCTGAACCTTTTTTTCCAGTGATAAGTTTAATCATAATACACTCCGTTCCGCTGCTTTTCATAACAGCAATTTATTTTTCAGAACATTAAAGTTCCTTATTTAATTGATTATTAAAGCTGTGCTTCGAGGGCAGCCTTCTGGTCTTCATAGCCCGGCTTGCCGAGGAGAGCAAACATATTCTTCTTATAGCTTTCAACACCCGGCTGGTTAAATGGATTTACACCGAGAACATAGCCTGAAACTGCACAAGCCTTTTCAAAGAAGTAAACCATATATCCGAAGTTTTCCTCGTCAGTACCATCGACTTCAAGAACTATATTCGGAACTCCGCCCTTTGTATGAGCCAGAACAGTACCTTCAAATGCCTTTCTGTTTACAACGGACATATTCTGGTTTGTAAGGAAGTTAAGGCCATCAAGGTTAGCCTCATCATCTTCAAGGAAAAGGTCTTTCTTAGGTGTCTTTATATCGAGAACTGTTTCAAACAGGAGTTTTGAACCGTCCTGAATGAACTGTCCCATTGAATGAAGGTCTGCTGAGAAGTTTACTGATGCCGGGAAAAGTCCCTTGCCATCTTTGCCTTCACTTTCGCCGAAGAGCTGCTTGTACCATTCTGACATCATAAGCATACATGGTTCATATGAAACGAGAAGTTCAGCAGCCTTGCCCTTTCTGTAGAATATATTTCTGAGAGCAGCATATTTATAGCAGTCATTGTTATCGAAATCAGCCATAAAGTCCTTCTGAGCCTTATAAGCACCGTTCATAACAGCGTCAATATCACAGCCTGATACAGCAATCGGGAGAAGACCTACAGCTGTAAGCACTGAAAATCTGCCGCCGATGTCATCAGCGATTACAAAAGTTTCATAGCCTTCTTCATCAGCGAGGTTTTTAAGAGTACCTCTTGCCTTGTCAGTTGTACAGAAGATTCTGTTCTTGGCTTCTTCCTTGCCGTATTTTTCTTCAACAAGCTTCTTGAATATTCTGAAAGCGAGAGCCGGTTCAGTAGTTGTACCTGATTTTGAGATAACATTTACTGAAAAATCTCTGCCGTCAATTATTGAAAGGATTTCGTTAAGATAAGTTGAGCTGATATTATTTCCTGCGAAATATATATCAGGAGTATCCTTTTTAAGATTATTGTAATAAGGTGATTTCATCATCTCAATAGCAGCTCTTGCACCGAGATATGAACCGCCGATACCGATAACGATGAGAACATCTGAATTTTTCTTGATTTTTTCAGCAGCAGCCTTTATTCTTGCAAATTCTTCCTTGTCATAGTTTTCAGGAAGGTCAAGCCAGCCAAGAAAATCATTGCCAAGACCTGATTTTTCATGCAGTGTCTTTGCAGCAAGTTCAACCTGAGATTTTATGCCTGCAAGTTCATCTGCATTTATAAAATTTTCAACATACTTTGTATTGAGTTTTAAAGACATTCTAAATTCCTCCAACCATAAATCTTACTAAATTAATTTTACTATAGAAATTGAATTTTTGCAATAGAATTACTAATTATTGTTTACTTTTTACAATTAAAGCACCACTATTTCAGTAATTTTTGATATATATTTTTAAACATCATCCATACTGTAAGAGCATCAACATCTGAATCGGCATATATATCAGTACTGCACAGCAGAGTATCATCAATATAGAATGACGCTGAACCTATTTTCTGATTTTTACGCACAGGTGCATTAACATATTCAGGAAGCACTATAACGCATGATATATCGGCTTCCCTGCCTTTGCGTACTGCAATGGGGAAAATTCTGCCGGTATCAAGACCTACTGCCGAATCAGCACCGCCCTTTACCTTAATCGGTATAAGATACTCACTGTTAAGAACAGGCAAAGCCGTCTGATACTCCGAAAATCCGACATTTATAAGACCTTTCGCCAGTGAAAAGCGTTCATCTTCATCATCACAGCCGAGAATTACTGATATATACCTTTCCCCGTCCCTTTCAGCCGCAATGACACAGCAGTTTCCTGCCATATCCGAATGACCTGCCTTTACTCCGAGAATTCCGTCCATAGTTCTTACAAGCCTGTTTTCATTTACAAGTTCAGTATCCCTGCCACGCACATAGTCAAGCCATACCGTCATATATTTCACCAGTATATCATGCTGTATCATTTCTCTTGCAAGCAACGCCGTATCATATGCCGTTGAATACTGTCCGTCAGTATCGTATCCCGTACAGTTTTTATATACAGTATCACGCATACCGAGTTCAAATGCCCTTGTATTCATATGCTTCACGAATTCTTCCTCTGAACCGCATACAGCCTCTGCAAGCACTGCTGACGCATCATTTGCATTGCCGATTATAACGCATTTCATCAAATCCGAAACGGACATTTTTTCACCTGCCAGAAGCCATACTGTTGCTCCCTGCATAGTACCTGCATACTGTGAAGCCGATACCATATCATCTTCTGCAATATTGCCGTTCTCCACTGCCTCTGCTGCAAGCAGTACAGTCATCATTTTATTGAGAGTGCCGACAGGAACTTTTTCATATCCGTTTTCATGCTGTATGACCTGACCTGAAACAGCCTCCATAAGCAGATTTGCATAAATCAACTGATTTTCACTGTTTTCTTCATCAGCATATACGCACTCCGGAAGATACGGCGATAATATCCATGCAGCAACGATAATTATATATAAAATAAATCGGCATGATTTCATATTATACCCCCTGATATTTATTGAAAAGGTTTATTATATAAATATGAAATCATGCCTGAAGTAATTCTTTAATCTGACGGGATTGAGAGATATTTTCTCTCAAATTCGCTTATATGTATCGGTTTATCGAAAAGGAAGCCCTGTGCCTTGGTAAATCCGCACTCAAGCAGAAACTGAGCCTGTTCCTCCGTTTCAACACCCTCAAAAATTATATCTTTCTTTGCCGTACCTATCATCTTGCACATCTGTTTTACATATTCACGCTTGCACTGTGAATCCTCAATATTTTTAAGGAAACTCTTATCAATCTTTACAACGTCAACAGGAGCAGATACAAGCATACTAAGAGAAGAATATCCTGTTCCGAAATCATCAATATCTACTTTGAAGCCTGCATTTCTGAAACGTCCCATGGTATCGAGCATACTTTCCTCATCGCTTATAAAAGTGCTTTCAGTTGTTTCAATTTCAATATATTTCCGGTCAATGCCATATGCTTCTGCAAGTTTATATACACGCTCATAAAATCCATCTTCCATAGAATTCTTTCTTGAAAAATTCACTGAAATAGGCATAAGCTCCACACCCATGTTTTTCCACTTACTCATGCTTTCAAGTACTTTTTCATACATATAGAAATCGAGCTTTACAATATAGCCGATTTTTTCAAGTGCGGGTACAAACTCTGAAGGATATTTGAGTGAACAGTCATCATTACGCCATCTTGCGAGAGCCTCTGCACCGATTATTTTTCTTGTTGCAAGATGAAATTTAGGCTGGAGAAAAAGTTCTATTCTTCCCTTTTCCATAGCTCTGTAAAGTTCACCGATTATTGAAAGCTCATTGCTTCTTATTGTACGGAGTTCGTCCGTATATATTTCATATGTGTTCTGATTTGTACGCTTTGCTTTCTTTCTTGCAAGGTCTGCATTGTCAATTGCGATTGATATATCGCAGAAATCATCATCAATAAAATATATTCCTGTTGAAAGACCTATGCTTCCGGCAGGATATGCCTTTCTTTCAATTTCAAAAAAGCTGTCATTTGATTCCTTGATTTTATTCATTATGCTGCTTCTTGACTCAGCACACACAAGTGCTATGAAGTAATCGGAATATACCCGGCAGGCACAGCCGGCATAAGTTTCATCATCGCTTATAGCTTTAAGACATCCGGCAAGGTCACAAAGTATTCCGTCACCGGCATTATAGCCGAAGTTTTCATTTACATACAGAAATCCGTTTACGTCCATGTAGCATATTGCATATTTTTTGTTTTTCTTGTTTTTCTTTATAAGTTTATCAGCCTTTATTTTAAATGCCTCAAAATTATAAAGTCCGGTAAGTGCATCGGTTGTACGGAGCATTTCAATTTTCTTTTTGTCTTCATTTCTTTCATTTCTCAGAGTTATGAAAACAGAAATAATCTTTGAGATTTCAAAAAGCGTATTTTTCTGCCTATCATTCCAGTGTCTTTTTCCATTCCTGTCGCCGAATACTATAAATATTCCTGAAGCGGCATTTTCACCTGCTGCCACAGCCGCATATGACTTGAATTCCTCCATGCTGAACGGAAGTTTTATGTCACATTCTGAACAGTCATCTATGCATATTATGCTGTTGGCTTTAATGCCGGATTCCAGATAAGCTTCATGGCTGAATGACAGTGCATTTTCTGCTATATAGTGATTTTCAGGCCATGCATTTGATGAATACATACAGCCATTCCTGTCGGATTCAAAAACAATTATATCGGAAATATCATATCTGTTTGAAATCTGCTCAAGGAGTATTGATACTGAACTGTTTATATCCCTTGAATTTGCAAGCAGACTGAGTGCAAACAGGATTACATCTGTATGTATTTCATCTGATGCGTTTTCATGATTATGTTCCTCACGGGTTATAACATGATTTGACTCTGTCATATTTTCAGAATAAAGCGTAAATCTGTTTTTGCCGTCAGTTTTTGAGGCATATACAGCCTTATCCGCCATATTGAAAAGAGTATCATAGTCACATTCACCTGAATAAGAATAAGCTATGCCTATACTGCAGCTTACTTCAATATTTCTGCCCCTGCCGCTGTAGCATCTCTTTATTGATTTACAGAGTTCATCAGCTTTATGTTCGACTACATTGCTGTCTGTATTTCTCATAAACACGATGAATTCATCGCCGCCGATTCTTCCGATAATATCACTTGAACGGAATGTACGCTTTATCGCTGATGATATATTTTTAAGCACAGCATCGCCGAACATATGTCCGAGATTATCATTTACAGACTTGAAATTATCAATATCTATTATGAGCATTGCATGACATTGTCTGTCTGAGGGAATTTCATTCATAAGAACATCAGATATTTCAGACTTTGCCGCAACTTTGTTAAGCAGTCCTGTCATAGGGTCAGATTTTATCTGAATTTCGATTTTTTTCTGTCTGTACTTTTCATTTTCTATATTCTGTACTCTTGCAATAAGTCTTACCCTTTTATTGCCGCTGTCAGAAATACTTGTGCAGCAAGCCCTGTACCATTTGTATGAGTCACCGTCATGATGCAGAGATGAGCGATAATCGAAAGAGCCTTTTCCTGTATCACTGATGATGCTTTTCATCGACTCAACATACGTTTCAAGGTCATCACTGCAAATATAGTTCCTGAAACATCCGTCAAAATTTTTTCCAAGATAATTTTCTATTATAATCTCGTCATCCGATTCATTTGTTATATTTTTCTGTATTATAAGTCTGTCTTTTTCAATATCATAATCAACAATTTTTTCATTGGTTATTTCCTCAATAAGATTGTAACGCTGGGTACGGATTTCCAGTTCCATATTCATTTTTTCAAGCTTAGTATAGGCTTTTTCCAGTTCTGTTATATCAATAAACACAATCATATAAAGGGGATAGCCTGACTTTGCACCGATACATTTTGCCGAAACGTTCAGCCATTTATGAATACCTGACTTCAGTTTGATATGAATATGTTTGTCAAACGGCTCACGCCTTTCAAACTGTTCATAGCAGCTGCTCAGGAAATCCTCACATCTTTTAGTGCCTACAATATCAACAAGCTCATCAAAGCTTTTTATTGAAAAGAATTCATAAAACTTATCATTTGCAGATATAACTTCAAACTTTTTATTTTTTACTATGAATTTCAAAGCACCGCCGGACATGGAATCATATACCATGTTTTTTTCAATCTGTTCATGCTTTATATCCGTTGTATCAGTAAATTCAGCCTGTATATATATTTTTCTTATATCATCGGTCTGAATTCTGAAAATATTTATATGAACCCATTTTATATCGCCTGTCTTGTTCATAATTCTTACTTCTGTCTGTGAATTATGCTTCTGATATGAAGCCACAAGATGAAGTGCATTAAAAATTTTCTCTCTGTCTTCGTCAATAGCAAATCTGAAAAAATTCTTTGAAAAGTGATTTTTTATAATCTCTTTGTCACAGCCTACTATATTGCATAATGCGTCATTGAAATTCAGCAGTTTCAAGGATTTTTTTTCAGGAATGACCTCAAACTGCACAATACCGTTATGCATTCTGTTATATACAAGTGAAAGAAGTTCATTATGGCGGCTGCGTATGGAATTAATGCTGAATTTATTCTGATAAACAACCAGTCTGTCCATAGCAAATCCTGTGAATACTGCACTGAGATTCAGACTGTTTTCCATATCGCTGACAGGAATACCGGCATTTTCTATGCATATGAAGCCCTTTTTGTCAAGACCAAAATTTATGCGTGCAACGGCAAGTTTTTCAATGCCATTATGTTTCAGATAATTGTATATATTAGGGTATATTTCGGCTATATCATCTATTTCAGCAGCCATAAAATAACTGTTTGCGACACTCTCATTAAGCTTCCGGATTTCCATTGCATAATCCAGACCGGAAAGTGAAGCGGCTGCCTTCATCACTGATTCTTTTTTGTAATGTACAAATGCCGGACGCATTACAGATGGTAAAAATTCTTCCGGAGTAAAAACGACAACATTATCCGCCTGCATGAATTCGCATATATTTTTAAGCAGTTTCTTTATACACTTTTCAGTATCGGATATTTCAACACTGAGTATATTAAGACATCTTGCAGCAAAAATATCGAAACGGCTGTCTATTATAACATCAGCCGGCATATACGGCTCACCCTTTTCATCTGAATCCATATATTTCAAAACAAGAAATGCAGATGAGTTTTCTTCAAATTCAGGTGCAGCAGCTATACACATTGACATCCACAGGAAGCTGTTTTTGCTTTTCTTTATTCTGAACTTAAAATAAAGCTCTGTTTTCTGAGAGGAAAAGGCATTGATAAGAGTTTCCGGCTGACATTGCTGAAAAATATAATCCTTCTTGTCAGCATCTATAATGGATACAAACTGTTCAAGGAATTCGGTGAATATTCCTGCTTTTCTTTCCGGAACAAAATTTCCGTTTGCAACGGCTATACTGTATAAATTTTTCTGAAGATTGATATTTAATATGAGGTTATGAGTTTTGCTGAAACTGTCTTCTTTATTTGCAGAATATTCATTTATTTTTTTCTTCTTTTTTTCGGTTATATCGAGAAAAGATATTATAATTTCCAGGTCATCGCTTTCTTTTTCCATATATACAACAGCATTTATATTTTTATAGTAAATCTTGTTTTCAATCTGAAATCTTATTTCATCGCTGATAATCCTGACATTTTTCTCAGCGGATTTTTTTAGTGCATCAGCTGAAAAAATATTCATAAACACATCGCAATCGTCAGGAAAGATATAATTAACATTTAATCTGTGGACAAATTCCTGATATTTTCCGACAAAAGGCATACCGAAAAAACTGTTTCCTGAAATAGTTTTATACCGCATTGTTTTCATGTCAACATTTATTATATAGTCATCAGAAGCATTGGACTCAGTATTTTCATTAACTGTTATGTTTTCCAATAATGTCACCCCAGCACATCATAAATTCATTTAATGCTACTATTATATCATATACAATATTGATAAGTCAATAAACAGGGTTTTTGAATGAGTTAAATTTTTGTTAATAAACGTGATTTCGACAATCC
>JBJEQS010000191.1:0-2397 GCA_051881875.1 Oscillospiraceae bacterium | reverse complement strand
GGGATTGTCGAAATCACGTTTATTAACAAAAATTTAACTCATTCAAAAACCCTGTCCAAACAAACAGCAACGGGCGACCATTGGTCGCCCCTGCAAAATCTATATTTCACAAAAATTGATTGGTATGCCAAATGAAAAATGTATATTGACAAAATTCTGCATATCGGATATAATTGCAAATGAGGTCATCGTGTGAACGGCGGCGGTTAAATATCGCCATCAGAAATGGGCATTTTCGTTGCTTTTCTTTATTGATGATTTTTTCACCTACCCGACCGCTTTTATGTTAATTTATGGTTATATGTCAGGTAAGTTTATATTACTGACTCCCATAAAGAAAAATATTGACTGAAAACCGGAGGCGGCAACTTGCCGCTTGGATAAAATAAAACACGTCAAAGAGGTGATTCATGCATATGAAAGCCGGTGTTTCAACCGCCTGCCTTTATCCCGTATATGTGGAGAATGCACTCGAAAAGCTCGGAATGATGGGAATTGATAATACCGAAATATTCTTCAACACCCATTCAGAACTCGATGAGCCGTTCGTCAGGGCTATGAAATCCACACTTGACAGATATAATATGTCATGCGTTTCGGCACACCCTTTTACCTGTGAGATTGATAACCTTATGTTCTTTTCAAAGTATAAAAGAAGATTTGATGACATAATGGAATACCATAAGAAGTTTTTCAATGCAATGAATATACTCGGTGCGGAAATATTCGTATTTCATGGCAACAGGGATAAAACCCCTGTATCCCCCGAATTCTATATTGAAAGATACAGTAAATTATGTATGCTCGGAAAATCATTCGGCATAACGGTTGCACATGAAAATGTTGAAAGATGTCAGGCGAGAAGTCTTGATTTCATCAAATCGCTCCTTGACCTTGATGACAGCCTGAAATTTACTCTGGATATAAAGCAATGCATACGTTCAGGTGAAAATCCGTTTCGTTTTGCCGAAGAAATCGGAAAAAATATCGTGCATATACATATGAGCGACCATGACGGCTCAAATGACTGTATGCAGATTGGAAACGGTTCTTTTGATATAGAAAAATTCCTCTCGGATATGAAGAAAAATAAATTTGACGGAAGTGTTATAATTGAATTATACAATAAAGCCGTAAGTGACTATTCTGAACTTGCGGAGAATTTCAGAAGATTATCAGAAATTATTGAAAGGATATGAATATATATGAGATGCCCGTTCTGCAATTTTGAAGATACAAAGGTAATTGATTCACGTCCCGCCGATGGCAGAAAACGCCGCCGTCGTGAATGTACGAAATGTCTTAAAAGATTTACGACGTATGAGATAATCGAAAAACCGCTGCTTATGGTTCAGAAAAGAGATGGTTCATTTGAGCCGTTTGACAAAAACAAGCTTATCGGCGGAATTTTCAGTGCTATAAAGAAGCGTCCTGTTACTATGAATGAGGTTTCCGAACTCGTTGACAGCATTGAAAATTACTATGCCAATGAAATGCGTAATCAGGTGACATCGGCTGAAATAGGCGATATGGTTCTCGAAAAACTGCGGAAAATCGACCTTGTTGCATATATCCGCTTTGCATCGGTATATAAGGACTTTACAGACGTTGACAGCTTTATCAAGGCTATCTCCGAGCTTGATAACAAATAATTATTTATAATAATGCACATATATCACATGAAAATCAAAAGCGTTTATGTCAGATTTTAATGAATTTTAAAAAGTATTAAAAAACAGTGGAATTTCTCTGCTTTTTATGCTATTATTGTTATAAGCTGAATACTATATATATATATCAGCGTTTGATTACAAAAGGAGTGCATCATTATGGATTTTAAAGACATTATCAACACACCGGATATAACAGACCAGTTTGACCCTGCCGATGTTGAGGCAAATAAGGTATGGGGCGGAATTGCATATATACTTTTCTTTATACCGCTTATCGGCTGTCCTGATTCAGCATTCGGAAAATTCCATGCAAATCAGGGGCTTACATTACTCATAGTAGCACTTATACTCAGCATTGTAAGCGGTGTTATCTCATATATTCCACTGGTTGGCGGAATACTCTGCTGGATTATCAGAGTAATAATTGCAGCCTATATGATTTTTGGTCTTATAACAGGCTTGCAGGGAAAAGCAAAGGAACTTCCTTTAATAGGCAGTCTTTTCTCAATTATCAAATGAATATAACGTAGTTTCAATATCATCAAAGCATCTGTCCGCTGTTATCGGTGGGCAGATGTTTTTTTCATAATTTCGTACAATTCATCATAAAATTTACTGTTGATATAATCAGGCGACTTTCAGTCGCCCAAGCTTTTTTTGGAACTATTGAAACGTGAGTTCGATAACCAAAAATAAAAGTTTTGGTCAAGCTTTTTCAAGCGGC
>JBJEQS010000190.1:0-10518 GCA_051881875.1 Oscillospiraceae bacterium | reverse complement strand
ATTTTGGGATTGTCGAAATCACGTTTATTAACAAAAATTTAACTCATTCAAAAACTCTGTTTGATGTTACATGGTTTTTGAATGATTAACGTGAGTTTGATGATTGTTTGTGCAAGGCTGACCGTTGGGAGTTCAAATATTTTCAAAGTTTTTTTAAAAAAGTGTTGAATTTATTCCGGAAATATTGTATAATAAACTTATGATAATATTTTGTGAGGGATTTTTATGCTGTATGCTTTCTGCACGTCCGAAACTGAATATTCTTGCAGAGAATTTTTCGGGAATGGTGTATATTCATATCTTTCTCACTCAGAGTATTATAATATATCTGTAAAATAATGGCTGTGGCACTATTGTAGCCTCAGCCTTTTGTTTTTTATCATATCTTGTCTGGAGGTTCTAAAATAATGTCAAAGAAAGTTGCGGTAATAATGGGAAGTGACAGCGATTTGCCTGTTGTAAAAAATGCTGTCGCTGAACTTATAAAATTCGGTGTGCCGTATGAAATTCATGTAATGTCAGCTCACCGCACTCCCGAACAGGCTGTTGAATTTGCAAAGAATGCAGCCGCAGAGGGATTCGGAGTAATAATCGCCGCCGCAGGCATGGCTGCTCATCTGGCAGGCGTTCTCGCAGGAAATACAATACTCCCTGTAATCGGAATACCTATGAAATCAGCTGTTCTTGACGGTATGGACGCTCTGCTTGCAACAGTTCAGATGCCTAAGGGTATACCGGTTGCAACAGTTGCCATAAATGGTGCTGCAAATGCCGCACTGCTTGCCGTTCAGATTCTCGCTGTATCCGATGCAGAACTTGCCGAAAAATTTACAGCAATGAAGAACGAAATGGCTCAGGCTGTTATCGAAAAGGATAAAAATATAAAAGCACGTCTTGAAGAAATGCTTTGATTTTGAATATTATTTTTTTGGAGGACTTGTTATCATGGAAAATATCAGAAAAACTGAACAGATGTATGAAGGCAAAGCTAAAAAGGTTTATGCTACAAATGACCCTAATCTCGTAATCGTTGACTATAAGGACGATGCAACAGCATTCAACGGTGAAAAGAAAGGCACTATTTCAGGCAAGGGCGTTATAAACAACAGAATGACTAACTATATGTTCGGACTTCTCGAAAAAGCAGGCGTTCCGACTCATCTCGTTGAGGAAATAAGTGACCGTGAAACTATCGTTAAGAAGGTTGAAATAGTTCCTCTTGAGGTTATCGTAAGAAATGTTGCAGCAGGAAGCTTTTCAAAGAAACTCGGCATTGCTGAGGGTACTCCTTTAAAAACTCCTACTCTTGAATTCAGCTATAAAAATGATGACCTCGGCGACCCGTTCATAAACGATTACTATGCACTCGGTCTTGGTCTTGCTACAAGAGAAGAAATTGATACTATTACAAAGTATGCATTTATGGTAAATGATTTCATGGTTGATTTCTTCAAAAAACTTAATATAGACCTCATTGATTTCAAGATTGAATTCGGCAGAACTCCTGACGGAACTATCATTCTCGCTGATGAAATTTCACCTGATACCTGTCGTTTCTGGGACAGCACAACTCATGAAAAACTCGATAAGGACAGATTCCGCAGAGATATGGGCAATGTTGAAGAAGCATATCAGGAAATTATGAAGCGTTTGATGGGAGAATAATTGCAATGGGTGGATTTTTCGGTGCAGTTTCTAAAAATGACTGTATTGCAGATGTATTTTTCGGAACAGACTATCATTCTCATCTCGGCACAAGACGTGGAGGAATGACAGCTTACTGTGATGAACTCGGTTTCCAGAGAAATATTCACAGTATCGAAAATTCTCCGTTCCGTACAAAATTTGAAAAGGACGTTGAAAATATGAAAGGCAATATCTGTATCGGCTGCATAAGCGATACAGACCCTCAGCCTATCATGGTTCGTTCAAAACTCGGAATTTATGCTGTATGCACAGTCGGAATTATCAACAATGCCGATGAGCTTACAGACGAACTTTTAAGCAGCGGCTGTGCCAATTTTGAGGCAATGAGCAGCGGAAAAATCAATTCAGGCGATTTGATTGGTGCTTTGATTGCTCAGAAATCATCATTCGTTGACGGCATAAAATATACTCAGGAAAAGGTAAACGGCACTGTTTCACTCCTGATACTCGAAAAGGACAGAATAATTGCCGCTCGTGACAAGGACGGCAGACTTCCTGTTATAATCGGCAAAAGAAATGACGGCTACTGCATATCATTTGAATCATTCGCATTCCAGAAACTCGGTTATGAAACCTGCTATGAACTCAGACCGGGAGAGATAATCAGCCTTACTGCTGACGGCTATGAGGTTCTTGACAAGGGCAATGACAAAATGAGAATATGCTCATTCCTCTGGACATATTACGGCTATCCTAACGCTGTTTATGAGGGGGTAACCGTTGAAACCATGAGAACACGCAACGGCGAAATAATGGCTCAGACAGATATTGACAACGGCACTCTGCCTGATGTTGACTATGTATGCGGCGTACCTGATTCGGGCGTTCCCCATGCTATCGGATATGCAAACAAGAGCGGTATCCCGTTTGCAAGACCGTTTATTAAGTATACTCCTACATGGCCGAGAAGCTTCATGCCGCAGAGTCAGGAAATGCGTAACAGAGTTGCCAAGATGAAGCTTATCCCTGTGCATGAACTCATAAGCGGAAAAAAACTCCTTTTCATTGATGACAGTATTGTAAGAGGTACTCAGATGAGGGAAACAGTTGAATTCCTCTATGAAAACGGTGCTAAGGAAGTGCATATGCGTTCAGCCTGTCCGCCTATCATGTACGGCTGTAAATATCTGAATTTCTCATGCAGCAATTCAGAGCTTGAACTCATTGCAAGAAAAATCATTGATGAATTTGAGGGTGCGGAGGGCGTTAAGCATATTGCTGAATACAGCAGCTCACGCACTGAAAGAGGCAGAAGATTAAGAGATGAAATCTGCCGCCGCCTTAAACTCACATCACTCGAATTCCAGTCGCTTGAGGGAACTGTTCAGGCAATAGGCAGACCTGAGGACTGCTTATGCACATATTGCTGGAGCGGCAGAGAATAGCGGCAAGCGGCAAGGTGCCGCCTCCGGTGTTTAGTCAATATTTTTCTTTGTGGCAATAAATTTTATGCAACTTACCTGACAAATAACCATATATCAGCATAAAAAGCGTTCGGGTAGGTACAAAATGCAACTATCAAACTAAATCCGAAACCAAAAGTTTTTTGCCCAGCTTTTTTTCAAAAAAGCTGGCGGCAAGTTGCCGCCTATGGTGTTTAGTCAATATTTTTCTTTGTGGCAGTCAGTTATATGCGACTTACCTTGCATATAACCGTAGTGTCAGCATAAAAACTTCGCCTTATAAAAATTTTCGGGTAGGTAGCGGCAAGTTGCCGCCTCCGGTGTTTAGTCAATATTTTTCTTTGTGGCGGTCAATAATATGAACTTACCTGACAAATAACCATATATCAGCATAAAAAGCGTTCGGGTAGGTACAAAATGCAACTATCAAACTAAATCCGAAACCAAAAGTTTTTTGCCCAGCTTTTTTCAAAAAAGCTGGTGGTTTCCAAAGGCAAAGCCTTTGGTCGCTGCTTGCAGCGAAACGGGGGTGTGGGGGCTTGCCCCCGCCCAATCATCGTTCAAAAAAGTTTTTTGGCAACCTTTTTATAAAAAAAAGGTTGGGCGGCTGAAAGTCGCCTGATGAAATTCTCAATAAACCATAATGAACGAAATAAATTTGTCGAATTCTCATTAATATATTAAATCTTATTTGGAGGATATAATGAAAAGTTTTTCAGAAAGCTATAAAGAAGCCGGCGTTGACGTTACTGCCGGATATAAAGCAGTTGAACTTATGAAAGCTCATGTTGCCAAGACCATGACAAGCGGCGTCCTTTCAGGCATAGGAGGCTTCGGAGGTCTTTTTGAACTCGATACAACAGGCATTGCAAAGCCTGTACTCGTTTCGGGTACAGACGGCGTCGGCACAAAGCTTAAAATCGCATTTCTCATGGACAAGCACAATACAGTCGGCATTGACTGCGTTGCCATGTGCGTTAATGATGTTATATGCTGCGGTGCAAAGCCGCTTTTCTTCCTCGATTATATCGCAGTAGGAAAGAATTATCCTGAAAAAGTCGCTGAAATAGTATCAGGCGTTGCAGAGGGCTGTATACAGTCAGGTGCGGCATTAATCGGCGGAGAAACTGCTGAAATGCCCGGATTTTACCCTGTTGATGAATATGACCTCGCAGGCTTTGCAGTTGGTGTTGTTGACAAGGATAAGATTTTAAAGCCCGATGAACAGAAAGCAGGAGATGTAATGATTGCCATTAAGTCAAGCGGTGTTCATTCAAACGGCTTCTCACTCGTAAGAAAAGTATTTACTGTAAATGAATCAAATCTTGCACGTCATTACAGTGACCTCGGTGCTACACTCGGCGAAACTCTCCTCACTCCTACAAAAATTTATGTAAAGGCTGTACAGTCACTCCTTTCTGCTGTAAAGGTTAAGGCAATTTCACATATCACAGGCGGCGGATTTTATGAAAATATCCCACGCTCACTTCCTGACGGAATTTCAGCTAAAATCGAAAAAAGTGCAGTTGATGTTCTTCCGATATTCAAGCTTATTGCTGAAGTCGGAAAAATCCCTGAGAGAGATATGTTCAATACATTCAACATGGGTGTCGGCATGACAGTTGTAGTTGATAAGAATGACGCTGACAAGGCTGTTGAAGCCATCAGGGCGGCAGGCGAGGAAGCATATATTCTCGGTGAACTCGTTGACAGTGATGAGGGTGTAATAATCTGCTAATCGTTTATCATTCTGCTGTGTCGGATAATTTTTCCGATACGGCAGATTATAAAAATATAAGGGTGAAAAATATGGAAATAAAAGACTTTACTCTTAATGAAGAAAACAGCTGGAAAGTATTTGAAACCGATATTGATATATGGGGCGAAAAAGTTTCAATACTTATTGATATTGATGATATGCCAGTGAATGAAGATTCACTTAAATTTTTTCTTCCTGAAATAAACAGAAAAATTCAGTTTATTGAAAGTCATAAAAATGAAATTTATAAAGCTATGCTTGATGATGGTATGCTTGAATGTGCAGAAGACTGGGTTTCATCGGGTGAAGAAGATGAAGACGAGGAAGAATGTTACATAATGGAAGACGGACAGAAGGTTTATCTGCCTATTTCTGAAGAAGATTTCTTTAAAAGTTTACATCTTGATGGCATAAATATCAATTTGTCAAAAAATGATGATATAAAATCATTTGCTGATATGTTTTTCCATTGCGACCCTGATTATTTTGCATATCATTCAATAGAAGTTTTTGTCGATGAAGATGATAATATAAAATGTAACGGATTAGCCGGATAATATGGTGAAAAAATTATGAAAAATATAGTTGTTCTTGTATCGGGGGGCGGCACTAATTTGCAGGCTCTCATTGATGCGGAAAAAAATGGCGATATAAAAAATGGTAAAATTACCTGCGTTATATCATCAAAAGAGGGTGCATATGCCCTTGAACGTGCTGAAAAAAACGGAATTAAGAATTTTGTAATCCCAAGAAATCAATATCCTGACAGCCTTTCATACAGCAGAGAGATTTTAAAGGCTCTTGAAAATGAAAAGGCTGACCTCATAGTCCTTGCAGGATTTATGACAATTCTTGATGAAATTGTTACAAAGGCTTATCCGTTCAAGATAATCAACGTTCACCCTGCACTTATTCCGTCATTCTGCGGAAAGGGTTATTATGGTCTTAAAGTCCATGAAAAAGCCCTTGAATACGGTGTTAAATTAAGCGGTGCTACGGTTCATTTTGTAAATGAGGAAGCCGATGCAGGTGCTATAATTTTACAGGGTGCTGTGAATGTTGAAAATGATGATACTCCTGAAACTCTCCAGAGGAGAATTATGGAGAATGTTGAATGGAAACTTCTCCCACAGGCTGTATCGCTTTTCTGTCAGGATAAAATCGAAATAAGAAATAATAAGGCTTATATAAAAAATAATTGACAGGAGGATTAACCAATGAAGAAAATATCTATTTATGATGAACTCGAAAGCATATCATATCCGGGCCGTGGTATCGTAATCGGCAAATCAGAAAACGGAAAATATGCGGTTACTGCTTACTTTATCATGGGCAGAAGCGAAAACAGCCGCAACAGAGTTTTCGTTGAGGACGGTGACGGCATACGCACTCAGGCTTTTGACCCGTCAAAGCTCACTGACCCGCACCTTATCATTTACTCACCTGTAAGAGTGCTTGGCAATAAAACTATCGTTACAAACGGTGACCAGACTGATACAATCTATGACCTTATGAACAATCAGCTCACCTTTGAACAGGCTTTGCGTACAAGAGAATTTGAAGATGACGCTCCGAACTATACTCCAAGAATAAGCGGTATCATCAAGCGTGAGGATAACGGCGAATTCAATTATGCTCTTTCAATCTTAAAGAGTGCAGACGGCAATCCCGATTCATGCCAGCGTTATACATTCTCATATAAGAACCCTGTAAACGGCGAGGGACATTTCATTCATACATACATGGGTGACGGAAATCCTCTCCCAAGCTTTGAGGGCGAACCTAAGAGAGTAAATATCGCAAATGATATAGACTATTATACAAACAGACTTTGGGAAAGTCTTAATGAGGACAATAAGGTTTCTCTCTTTGTAAGATTTATAGACCTCGAAACAGGCGAAACAGATTCAAGAATTGTAAATAAAAATAAATAGGAGAATTTTTATAATGGCTAATGAAATGTTTTTAAAATACGGCTGCAATCCTAATCAGAAGCCGTCAAGAATTTATATTGAAAACGGCGAACTTCCTATTGAAGTTCTCAACGGCAATCCGGGATATATCAATCTCCTTGACGCATTCAACGGCTGGCAGCTTGTAAAGGAACTCAAGGTATCAACAGGTATGTGTGCAGCAACATCATTCAAGCACGTTTCACCGGCAGGTGCGGCAGTAGGAGCTCCTATTTCTGATACTCTCAAGAAGATTTATTTCGTTGATGACCTCGGCGAACTCTCACCGATGGCTTGTGCATATGCAAGAGCAAGAGGTGCTGACAGAATGTCATCATACGGCGATTTTATCGCTCTTTCAGATGAATGTGATGAAATTACTGCAAAGATGATTCAGCGTGAAGTTTCTGACGGCATTATCGCTCCGTCATATTCCGAAAAGGCTCTTGAAATTCTCAAATCAAAGAGAAAAGGCACATACAACATAATTAAAATCAATCCTGACTATGTTCCAGAACCTATCGAAAAGAAACAGGTTTTCGGTGTAACATTTGAGCAGGGCAGAAATGAACTCAAAATTGATAATGATATGCTTGCAAATATTGTCACAGAAAACAAGAATATCCCTGATGACAAGAAGCGTGACCTTATCATTTCACTCATCACGCTCAAATACACACAGTCAAATTCAGTCTGCTATGTAAAGGACGGTCAGGCTATCGGTATCGGTGCTGGTCAGCAGTCAAGAATTCACTGTACAAGACTTGCAGGCAACAAGGCTGATATATGGTGGCTCAGACAGGCTCCGCAGGTGCTTAATCTCCAGTTTGTTGACGGTATCCGCAGACCAGACAGGGATAATGCAATTGATGTATATATTTCTGATGAATATATGGACGTACTCGCTGACGGTGCATGGGAAAAGATATTCAAGGTTAAGCCGGAAGTATTCACAAAGGAACAGCAGAGAGCATGGCTCGATAAGAATACAGATGTATGTCTTGGTTCAGATGCATTTTTCCCGTTCGGCGATAATATCGAACGTGCAAGAAAAAGCGGAGTTTCATATATTGCAGAACCGGGCGGTTCAATCCGTGATGACAATGTAATTGATACCTGCAATAAGTATAATATTGCTATGGCATTTACAGGAATAAGACTTTTCCATCACTAAGCGGCAAGCAGCCGCCTGCATTTCGTTGCAAGCCGCTTTCAGCGGCTTAGTTAAGGCAAACGCTTTGTTTATCGGCTCGACCGCATTGGTCAATTCCGCTTTGTTTACTGTTATAGCAAAATAATCTGATTATGCGGTCGAGCCACAAAGCAAAATTTTACAAGAGAATAAGGCAACGAAATTAAAAGTTTTTTGCTCAGCTTTTTTTCAAAAAAGCTGACGAAACAGGGGTGTGGGGACGGAGTCCCCACCCAATCATACTTCAAAAAAGTTTTTTGTCAAACTTTTTCCAAAAAAAGTTTGGGCGGCTGAAAGCCGCCTGATGAAATTTGCAACATCTTAACAAGGGCATTGAAAAATATGCCCTTTTTGAATATAATGGAAAGAGAGGATTTTTTTATATGAATATACTCGTAGTCGGCGGAGGCGGTCGTGAACACGCTCTCATTATGAAAATCGCTGAAAGCAAAAAGGCTGATAAGCTTTTCTGTATCCCCGGAAACGGCGGTATTGCCCAGTTTGCTGAATGTTTCCCGAATATCAAGGCTACTGATATTGACGGTGTAACAGCAATTGCCGAACAGGTAAAGGCTGATTTGGTTGTTGTTGCCCCTGATGACCCGCTTGTTCTTGGCATGGTTGACGCTCTCAATGCAAAGGGCTTCAAGACATTCGGTCCTGATAAATCAGCCGCAATCATCGAGGGAAGCAAGGTATTTTCAAAGGAACTTATGAAGAAATACAATATCCCTACTGCAAAATATGAAGTATTCAGCAATGCTGATGAGGCAATTGCATATATTGAAAAGGAAAATTCATTCCCGACAGTTATAAAGGCTGATGGTCTGGCACTCGGAAAAGGCGTTATTATCGCTCAGAATATGGACGAGGCAAAAGATGCTGTTAAATCCATGATTGAGGATAAAATTTTCGGGGAAAGCGGTTCAAATATCGTTATTGAGGAATTCCTCACAGGACCGGAAGTATCCGTTCTCTGCTTTACAGACGGCAAAACCGTCAAGCCGATGATTTCATCAATGGACCATAAACGTGCATATGATAATGATGAGGGGCTTAATACCGGCGGTATGGGTACTGTTTCACCTAATCCGTATTATACAGATGATGTTGCCGCTGAATGTATGGAAAAAATATTCATTCCGACAATAAACGCAATGGCAAAGGAAAACAGAAAATTCAAGGGCTGTCTGTATTTCGGACTTATGATTACTCCGAACGGTGCAAAGGTTATCGAATACAACTGCCGATTCGGCGACCCTGAAACTCAGGTTGTACTCCCTATGCTTGAAACGGATATTATTGATATTATGGAAGCAATATGGGAAGAAAAACTTGATGAACTTGATATAAAATGGAAAAACGGAGCTTGTGCGTGTGTTGTAATGGCAAGCGGCGGCTATCCTAAGAAATATCCGACAGGTCTTGAAATCAGCGGACTTGATGAAAAAGGTCAGACTGATGGTGCATTTGTATATCATGCAGGCACTAAATATGATGACGGCAAATTCCTTACATCAGGAGGACGAGTTCTCGGAGTTACAGCTTCCGGAGATAATCTTGAAAATGCTCTTGAAAAGGCATATGAAGCCGTTGGAAAAATCAGCTTTGAAAACGCTCATTTCCGCAAAGATATAGGCAAAAAGGCTCTTGCGGCTCTGAAGTAATTCTGTACAGGTAATAAGCATATGGCTGTAATTGAAAAAATAAAAAAGCTTTTAAACCTCAAAGGCTATTTCAAGCTTGGTCTTATGGCGAATATCTGTTTTATTGTATTTATAATTGTAACTGTTATATACTACACATTTTTTACATATACAAAGCAATCGTTTCTTTTGTTTGACGGCATTGCATATTTCTTTGAAATGATGGGATTCATACTGCTTGCAGGTTCAACACTCGGACTTATAGGCGTTATGCGTGACAGAAAGCTTATGAAAACGGCTATGTCGGTATATTTCTTCATGGAATTAATACTGGTTATACTCGACCTGAATATCATTGAAGCCGATTTTTTTGATGCGACAAACAAGGTAGTAATAATCATACACAGCATACTTTCAATAGCGGTATGCTGTACATATCTTTCACTTGAACCGAAAAGGAAACGCATTGAACGGCTTGTAATGATTTGCTCTGTTATCATGGCGACAGGGATTTTCTGTGTTATATATGATTCAAGGGTGTATGTAAGCATACTGATAAACTGCATTGCATATCTTGTTATGGATGCGGCAATAGTAAAAATGCTGGAGCTTGAATATATCGAGGTTGACTGCTACGGTGATACGGTAAGTGTTATAGAGGTTGACAGCAGTACATTCTTTGATGATGACGATTCAGATGACTGATTGTATTGAGGGCGACCAATGGTCGCCCATTTTAGTATGATGTTTATTTTGCGGTCGAGTCACAAAGCAAACAATTATCAGCAAATAAAGTAACGAAACTAAAAGTTTTTGCCCAGCTTTTTTCAAAAAGCTGGTAGGGTGTGGGACAAAGTCC
>JBJEQS010000189.1:0-10577 GCA_051881875.1 Oscillospiraceae bacterium | reverse complement strand
GATTTCCACGCATAGGGAAATCGGTTTTCGGGAGATTAAGAGTAGCGTTGTAATCAGGCATTATAAATTCTTCCTTTACATAAAAAATTTTACTTCTGAATTTTTTCATCACCGGTCTGTTTCAGAGAGTTTTTCTCCTCCAGTTCCTCGGTATTATACTGTCCGGAAGTATCTTCTTCGGCTTCATCTGTTTCTTCATATTCACCGTCATCATCAGCATCATCGGGAATGAAATCAGGCATTTCAGAAATCATTTCGAGATGCAGCTTATATATATCAAAAAGGCTTTCCTTGAAATCAGAAACTTCCTTCTGAGTATATGCAAGAACTTCCTTTTCAGCCTCAACCTGAGCCTTGAGTTCAGCAATCTGAACCTTGGCATCTTCAGCAGCAGTTTCAACAACATTCTTAGCCTTTGTTTCGGCATCAGAAATCAGAGTATCAGCTTTCTGCTGTGCTTCCTTTACAATTCTTCTTCCTTCCTTCTGAGCGAGGAGAAGTGCATCTTTTACGGCTTCTTCATCTTCTCTGTACTCACGAACTTTATCTGCAAGAATCTGAAGTTTTTTATTGAGTTCTTCATTTTCTTTTACAATTTTTTCATAATCGGAAGAAATTTCACTGAGAAATTCATCTACTTCTTCCTGTTTATAGCCAAAAGCTGCTTTTTCAAATCTCTGGCTGTTGATATCTTTGGAATTAATCAACTGTAATCACCTCATTAAATAAATTTTTTTACAACAACATGAAGTCTGCCCTTTGAGGAAACGCCGGATACTTCACTTAGTATAAATTTTCCGAATCCCCTTACAGAAAACACATCATTTTCCTTCAAGTTGGCAGACGATGAAAAGATGGTAACAAAATTAAGCTCGACACCATCTTTTTTTATTATCTGAACCGTTTTTTCCCTGCTTTTTCTGAGAGCAAGGGAAAGTATGCAGTCAAGCCGCAGCGATGCGACCGTACCATTGATTTCAAGATAATTCTGAATTTTTTCTATACTGCATTTATCAGTTACTGAAAGTGAAACGCCTGTTCTTCCGACTTTTGTAATCTGACTGCAAACATAGTCAGCTACTGAGTTGATTATAAAAACCTGAGCTTTACCATCAGCTATGAGTATATCACCTGTTTTTTCACGCTTTATACTGCATGACATTACAGCACCGAGAAAATCACGATGAGTAAGCTTATCTGATTTCCTGTAGGAAAATTCAAGAATATTCAAGGGAAAATCCTCAGGTTCGGGGGTAAAATAATCAGGATGAACGCAAAGGATTTTTCTTTGAGCATTTTCATATCCGCCATAAAAAACAAAGCTGGAATATGATAATTCTGCCATATAGGAAGTCAGTACAAATGCCTGTCTTTCATCAAGAAAATCAGAATACACAGGCATAAAATTTCTTTCTGCAAGCTGAATCATATCATCAAGTCTTGCTTTCAGGAGCTTATCCTCTGAACTATTATTCATTTATCAAAGGAGAACTCCGTTGTTTTCAAGTTCACCAACTAAATCTTCGCCGGTAAATCCTACATTGTAAGGAGTTATTATATAGGTAAGATTAGCCACAGGCTTCAGGCTTCCGCCATTGGCATAAGCGACGCCTGCAAGAAAATCTATAATTCTTCTCTTATTATCGGCTGATGCTGTTTCAAGATTAAGCACAACAGTTTTCTTTGCAATAAGGTGGTCTGCAATCTGCTTTGCATCTGTAAAGACTTCAGGTTTTACAAGAACTACCTGAAGCTGAGCTGTTGCCTGTATATTAACAACTTTATTTCTTTTTTCCTCATGTATTGAATTGGAATGCTGTTCAGCAGCCTGATTATCCTCGGCAGCTGTACTGTCTTCCTCAATTTCCGGAGGCATAAAAAAATCCTTAATACTGTTCAAAAAACTCATATTTCTCTCCTATTTCCCGCACATTCAAATTATAAATTTAAAAAAAATATATATTCAGAAACCTGTGCGAATATATCTGAATAAAATTAATATACCCTTGCACCGAAAAGGCCTCTGCCTATCCGTACAAGATTTGAACCATATTTTACTGCAAGTTCATAATCATTTGACATTCCCATTGATAAAATGTCCATACTAATATTATGAATGTTTTTTGAGCAAATGTCAATATATAAATCCTGCATTTTGTATAAAAATTCTTCTGAATCCGCAGCCGGCGGAATTGTCATCAGACCTTTTATCCTGATATTCGGCAGTTCGGCAATCTGATATATAAGTTCAGTGACTGCATCAGCGGATATTCCGCTTTTTGATTCTTCGTTTCCGATATTGACTTCAACAAGTATATCCTGAACCTTATTGTTTTTCAAAGCACATCTGTTTATCTCTGAAGCAAGCTTCAGACTGTCAACAGACTGTATCACTGAAATACTGTCTGCGATATATTTCACCTTATTGGTCTGAAGATGACCTATAAAATGAACTTCTGCCTTTGCATATGCATCTTTTTTTGAGAGATATTCCTGAACTCTGTTTTCGCCGAGAAGGTCTATTCCCATTGAAACGGCATGATTTACGGCTTCGGGAGCAACCGTTTTTGTAACTGCCATAAGGCGAACGGTTTCATCACTTTTTCTGTATTTTGCTCTGGCGTTTTCAATATTGTACATAACACGCCTGATATTTTCATCTATATAACCGAAATCTTTTTCCATGAAATCCGGACATTTTATTATTTGTCCTTACTCCTTTCAGCAATATATTTTTATCAGTCAACATCAATTCCCTCGGTGATTATATCGTCATAAAGCATGAGATAATCGCTGTCGGGATTTGCTGCTGAAATAACATAGTCATCGCCTTCAAATATAACTTCAATTTTTTTGAAGACAACATTTTCGCCGAGTTTTATATAAACACCTTTTTCATCGCCACTGAAACGTATGGCTTTTCTCGGTACTTTTATTCCTTCATAATTTTCTATAGACATTTTAACATTTTCCGTACGATGCTGAACAAGGTCTGAATTCATTACATCGCATGAAATAATGACTATATTCTCATCAGGATTCTGTGTTGCCCTTATCTCGTCTATAACGCCGGTAATTTTCTCATTTGACAATTCAAATGAAAGCATCACTTTATCACCGGATTTGAATACAGAGTTATTATTTTTGATTATTCCGGCTATATTCCATTTATAGTCATCTATAAATTTTCCAACAATTTTTTCAGAAGAATTGTCTGATATTACCACATCATCTTTGACGCTTTTAAGAAAATCAACAGTCAGTGAATCAATGACAGATTTTGAAAGTTTTTCCTCATAGCCGTCAATATGGCTCACAAAATAAGCTGAATTGTCGCTTATAATAGTATCAAGCGGAGCAGACATCTGGCGTTCAAGTGATACTATTTCAGCATTTATTGATTCTATCTTGCTTTCAAAGCTGTTTGTAACATCAGGATTTGTCTGTCCTGTGATATACTGCATTGTGCTGAGAAGCGAAAGGAATTCCATTGTTTCGGTTTCAAGCTGAGTGGAATTATTCATATCCTTGCAGAACGCAATATTTTTATATCTTTCTTCTATAAGCGTAGTCAGAGTAGCCGGCTGTGCTACCTCCATAGTTCCCGGATTAGTTATTTTTTCAAGAAGTTCCAAATCCTTTTTGAGTTCGTTTATCTTTCTCTTGCTTGCAATATCCTTTTCAGCCTTGTACACATTGGCTATTACAGAACCTATTCCAAGCTTGCCGCCGTCTGATATTTCATAACTCATGATTCCTTCACCGTTATATTTTATAACAGTTTCATTTCTTATGTATACACCCTGAAATGTTTCTGTATTGGAAGTGGTTATTGCAACAGCAGTTACTGTTTCATACTGTCCGGCTATTAAATGATAGAATATGTTTACAATTGTTATCAGAAGAAATACTATCAGAATTGAATAAAGAACTCTTATCGTTGAAATTTTCTGAAATAATTTTCTGAACATATCCGCCGCTACTCGTCCTGTGAGGACTTTTCACATACTTCAAGTATGGATATTGGCTTTGCAGGAACTATTGTTGAGATGGCATGCTTGTACACCATCTTCTGCTGTCCTTCGCTCTCAAGAAGAACTATGTAATTATCAAAACCCTTTACAAGACCTTTGAACTGGAAACCGTTCATAAGAAAAATTGTAATCGGTATTCTGTCCTTTCTTGCAAGATTTAAAAATACATCCTGAAAATTCATAGATTTGTTCATAGCATTAATCTCCATTCATAATATTTAAACTGACAGTAGTTTTATTTTACAAATATACAATTATTTATTATTATATCATAAAAAGTTATTATTGGCTATACATTTCATACAATTTTCAATAATTTCATCAGTAGTATCAAATTTATCTATCGCAAGCCATTCAATTCTGTCATTTTTTCTGAACCATGTCAGCTGACGTTTGGCATATCGGCGGGTTTCAAGTTTTATTTTGTCAATACATTCCTCAAGAGATGCCTGATTTTCAAAGTATGGTATAAGTTCCTTGAAACCTATTGCCTGATGTGCGGTTTTCAGTCCGGAAACAGAGTATACATTTTCAGATTCTTTCACCAGACCATTTTCAACCATAATATCAGTGCGATGATTTATGCGGTCATAAAGATACTGTCTGTTTTCAGCGGTCAGACCGAAAATAAGCCATCTGTACGGTGAATCAACAGAACGGCTCTCACGTTTCAGCTCAGCCATTGTTTTGCCTGTGACCTCAAAAACCTCAATCGCCCTTATCACTCGTCTTATATTGTTTGCGTGAAGCGTTGATGCGGTTTCATGGTCTATCTTATCCAGTTTTTCAAGCAGATAATCATTGCCGTATAATTCGGCTTCTTTTTCAAGGCGTTTTCTTATATTTTCATCATCTGCATTTTCAGCAAACTGAATATTGTCAACCAGCGAATCAATATAAAGTCCTGTTCCGCCCACTATAACCGGCTGTTTTCCTCTGCTGTGAATATCCTTTATCTTCTCATTTGCAAGAGCAACATAATCAGCAACCGAAAAGCTTTCCGTACGTTCAACAAAACCTATAAGATGATGCGGAATACCCTGCATTTCCTCATCGGTCGGCTTTGCGGTTGCAATATCCATTCCCTTGTAAATCTGCATGGAGTCAGCAGAGATAATCTCACCGTTCACACGCTTTGCAATTTCAATTCCAAGTGCAGTTTTGCCCGAAGCAGTAGGGCCTGCAACAACTATCACAGGTAATTTTTCAATACTATTCATCACTGTATCCTTTTAAACTGTTTTTCAAATTCTTTTTTTGTAAGAATGAACATTACCGGTCTGCCATGCGGACAATGCCTTATATTATCATTAAAATAAATCTGCTCCGCAAGCGACTGCAATTCCGCATGGCTGTTCTTGTCATGGGATTTCACTGCCGATTTGCAGGCAAGGCTGTGGAATAAATCATCAATAATCTGCGTCTGCGGATTTATCTTGTTCAGATACAGATTATGTGCTATTTCCTCAGTTGCCTCATCAATATATGAGGAATCAAGAAAAATCGGAACTGCTGTCGCTTTAAGATACGGCGGATTTGAAAAATCAAATTCAAATCCTATCTCTTTAAGCATATCAGTATTTTCCTTTACAGCCTCAAATTCATTTTCCGATACAAGCACCTCTGAAATATTCATTGTGAACTGGCTTTCCATAATTTTGTTTCTGTTTTTCAGCTGTTCATATATTATACGTTCATGCCCTGCGTGCTTGTCAAACATAATCATCTTGTCATTTGTTTCAGCAATTATATAGTTTCCAAAAGCTTCGCCTATCACATGAAAACATTCCTTTTCACTGTTCTTGAAGTCATCGTATATTTCATCTGTATCGCATACAGGCTCCGGCTTTTTCTTTTCAAGCGATGATGTTGTTATATATTTGAATTCGCTGCTTATCGGCTGTTCAGAAATTTCATTTTTCTGTTCATCATAAGTATCTATTTTTTCCTTAGCCTCCATACTCATGATACTTTTCGGACTTATGCTCGGAATATCATCATATTTTTCCGGTGCGGCTGATACAAAATTATCCAGTCCTATGCTTATTTTCTGCCTGTCGGACATTTTTTTATCCGACTCCGCACTGTTTGAAACAGTTGTATTTCTGAATTCTTCCGATGATTTTTCTATCGTAATTGTATCGGCTGAAGCTGTATTTTTTTCTGATTCATATCCCTTATCAAGCTGGAATTCATATATAAGACCTGATTTGTAAAGAGCGTCCTTTACCGCAAAGAATATGCAGTCAAATACTCTTTTCTCGTCAGAAAATTTCACCTCAACCTTTGCCGGATGAGCATTTACATCAACTGTTGACGGCGGAATATCTATCATAAGAACGCATGACGGGAATTTTCCTGTCATAATAAGTCCTTTGTAGCCTTCTTCAAGCGATACGGTGCATACAGCGGATTTTATATATCTTCTGTTTACAAAAAAATTCTGAAATGAACGGTTTGCTCTTGAATAAAGCGGCTTTACAACATACCCTGTGACAGTTATTCCCATATCGGTATAATTCACAGGTATCATATCCTTTGCAAATGCCTTTCCGTAAACGGCATACATTGCGGAATACAAATCACCGTCACCGGAAGTTGTGAATTCTGTTTTTCCGTCACGGATAAATCTGAATGATATTTCAGGGTGTGAAAGAGCAATCTTTCCCGTAACATTGCTTACGGCATTCCCCTCTGATACATCTTTTTTCATAAATTTCTGTCTTGCCGGAACATTATAGAAAAGGTCACGGACTATTATTGATGTGCCGTCCTGACAGCCCTGTTTTTCATGTTCCTGCGGAATACTTCCGTTTATGCTGTAAAATGTTCCGTATTCATCTTCTCTCTGTTTTGTACGCATTTCAACCTTTGCAACTGCTGATACCGAAGCGAGAGCCTCTCCCCTAAATCCGAGTGTCATTACATTTTCAAGGTCATCGGACGATACAATTTTACTTGTCGCATGACGTAAAAATGCTTTCGGAACATCATCAAAAGCTATTCCGCAGCCGTCATCACTTATACGCATATATGTAGTACCGCCACGTTTTATCTCTATGGTTATATGCTTTGAACCTGCATCAATGGAATTTTCAATAAGTTCCTTTATAACTGATGATGGTCTTTCAATAACCTCGCCTGCCGCAATAAGTTCAGCGGTCTGACGGTCTAAAACATTTATTTTAGGCATAATTTTTTACCTCTTTATAACAGACTTGATAAATCCATAAGCACCTCACGACATTCCGCATCAGTAAGCTCATTTATATTTGTCTTGCGTAATCTGTCAGCGATAATGTCATTATTGAGTGACATAAAGCTTATCTGTCCGCTTTCACTTTCGGGATTTATCGAAACTGTTTTATTCTGTGCTTCCATCTCTTTAAGAAATTTCTTTGCCTTTGATATAATCCTGTCAGGAAGTCCCGCAAGCTTTGCAACCTCTATTCCATAGCTGTCATCAGCACCGCCCGGTACTATCTTTCTTAAAAATCTTATATTGTCACCGTTACGCTTTACTGCAACGCTGAAATTTTTCACTCCGTCAAGCATATTTTCAAGCTCAGTGAGTTCATGATAATGTGTTGCAAAAAGCGTTTTGCAGCCTATTGCCTTTGAAGCTATATATTCTGCAACCGCATGGGCAATGCTTATTCCGTCAAATGTTGATGTGCCTCTGCCGACCTCATCAAGTATAACAAGGCTGTTTTTTGTTGCGTGTTTAACTATATCGGCTACCTCGCTCATTTCAACCATGAATGTACTCTGTCCGGCTGTAAGGTCATCTGACGCACCTATTCTTGTGAAAATCTGGTCAACTATTGATATTTTTGCGTATTCCGCAGGAACAAAGCAGCCAATCTGAGCCATAAGTGTTATGAGTGCATTCTGACGCATGAAAGTTGATTTTCCCGACATATTAGGACCTGTTATAACGTGCATTCTGTTATCCTTTGTATCAAGATAAACATTGTTTGGCACAAATTCCTCATCTTTCAGCATAAGTTCAACAACAGGGTGTCTGCCGTTCTTTATATTTATAATTCCGTCTATGGCAATTTCAGGCTTTACATACATATTCTTTATTGATACGCTTGCAAATGAGCATATAGCATCAAGAACCGCCACTGATTCAGCTGTACTCTGTACTTCCTCTATCTTTGAAGCAATGAATTCACGGATTTCAGCGAATATATCAGCCTCCATGGCAATTGATTTATCCTTAGCACCGACAATTGCATTTTCGGCATTTTTAAGTTCATCTGTAACAAATCTTTCGGCATTGGTAAGCGTCTGACGGCGGATATATCTTTCGGGAACAAGGTCATAATATGAACGTGTAACTTCAATATAATATCCGAATGTGCGGTGCTGACCTATTTTCAGCGTTTTTATACCTGTGGCATCACGCTCACGCTGTTCAATATCAGAAATTATACTCTGCCCGTTTGTCATTATATTTCTTAATTCATCAAGCTCATCACTGAAGCCGTCTTTTATTATTCCGCCCTCCTTGACTGATACAGGCGGTTCATCAACTATGGCATTTTCAACAAGATTTGATATTTCCTCAAGAGTTGCAATCCTGCTGTCAAGCGATTTTATCAATGATGAATTTTCAAGCTTTGCAAGCTGTTCCTTTATATACGGCAATTGTACTGCTGTAACTGCGAGCATTTTCAAATCTCTCGGAGTAGCTGTGCGGTATATTATTCTTGTCATAAGCCTTTCAATATCATATACTTTGTCAAGCAAATCCTGCAATTCCATGAGGACAACGGATTTTTTTACAAGCTGTTCAACTGCATCAAGACGCTCAATTATTCTTGCAGGACTTCTCAAAGGCTGTTCAATCCATGTTTTAATCAGACGTTTTCCCATTGATGTTCTCGCATCATCAATAACCCATAACAATGAACCTTTGCGTTCCTTGTTTCTGAGTGTTTCAGTAAGTTCAAGATTTCGCCTTGCATTAAGGTCAAGCCCCATGAAAACATTATCCGCAAATACTGAAACAGATGTAAAGCGTCCGGCAAGTGATTTCTGAGTTTCCCCGATGTAATCAAACAGTCCGCATACAACTGCACAGCCCGATGACTCCTTGTCAATCCCAAGATTATCAAATGATTCGGCGGAAAACTGTTTCAGCACTATTTCTTCCTTTTTGGAAACATCAAAACATTCATCATCTCTGAGAGTGACAGAACAGTTCAGCTTTTCCTTTATGAATGATGTCACATTCTGCAATGAAAGAAATCCGCTGTTAAAAATTACTTCCGATGGTCTGTATCTGGAAAGCTCATTGATAACCTCATTCTGAACATTATCCCCTGATTTTACAGAAAGATTTACTTCGCCTGTTGATATATCGGCAAAGCATAATGCACATTCATCACCATTATAAAATGCACCGCATATGTAATTATTTGAATCCTCACTGAGCATACTGCTTTCTATAACTGTTCCAGGAGTTACTATCCTTACAACATCACGGATAACAATGCCCTTGCTGTCTGACGGGTCTGTCAGCTGTTCACATACTGCAACCTTATATCCGAGGTCAACAAGCTTTTTTATATATGTTTCACTGCTGTGATACGGAACTCCGCACATAGGAGCTTTTTCATCCATACCGCAGTCCCTGCCTGTAAGAGTTAATTCAAGCAGCTTTGAAACCAGTATAGCATCTGAAAAAAACATTTCATAAAAATCGCCGAGTCTGAAAAAAAGTATATGGTCAAGGTAATTATCCTTTACAGACCAGTACTGCTTCATCATAGGCGAAAGCTTTTCTCTGTCAATATTATTAAAATCCATAAAACTCTCCTTTGAATTCACAATGAAAACTTACAGAAAATCCAAATCCCCGTCAATGCATTTCAGCACGGACGGGGCATAAAATTTATACTTAGTGACAGCCGCCGCAGGTTGAACAGCTTCCTGTACAGGAAACAGTCGGACAGGTTTCAGGGTCTTCGCCGTTTGCAGATGATGTGATAACAGTATTAATCTGTGAAAGCATATCGTCCATTTCCGACTTTGCCTTGTTGAATGCAAGCATACTCGGATTAATCATGATGTCGCCGTAAAGATTTTTTATCTCCTCATCAAGAGTTTTTATCTTTTCGGTATCCTTATCGTCCTTAGTCATTTCTGTATTGAGTTCAACCCTTTTTATATTGAACTGACCGATAAGCTCCTGAAGCTTTTCGTCCTTGTCATTGATTTCCTTTGCTGATTCATAAGCCTTGTATCTTTCATCAGCCTGAATAAGCTTTCCGAGTTCTCTTGCCATCTGAATAACGTCCATTGAAAAATTCTCCTTTGAAAATAAATTTTAATAATATATCAAACGCATTTTGCGTTAATTGATGTAAATTTATGCTGATATTTTGTATCAGCAAATCAGGCGGCTTTCAGCCGCCCAACCTTTTTTTATAAAAAGGTTGCCAAAAAACTTTTTTAAACGATGATTGGGCGGGGAGTCCGTCCCCACACCCCTGTTTCGCTCATTCGAGCGACCAAAGGCTCTGCCTTTGG
>JBJEQS010000188.1:0-2425 GCA_051881875.1 Oscillospiraceae bacterium | reverse complement strand
TTATAAGTAAATAAAGACTGGCGAATATAGTTCGCCATTACAAAATAAATCTATCAAACTCACGTTAGGTAAATCCCCTTGTTTTCAATCATAAAATTTTTTCTGTCAAATCCACATTATTCATCTTATCAAAATTGATTTTACTGTTATATCATAAAAAATTCTTGACAATTATCATATAAATGACTATAATTAAGATTAAAAGGCATTTTAATAAAAATAATGTCAATTAATTTTGATGGAGGAAATCAGAATGGCTAAAATTTACTATTCACAGGATTGTGACCTTAACAAACTTAACGGTAAAACCGTTGCAATTATCGGCTACGGCTCACAGGGACACGCTCATGCACTTAATCTTCATGACAGCGGTGTAAATGTTGTTGTAGGTCTTTATGAAGGTTCAAAATCATGGTCAAGAGCTGAAAAGGCCGGTCTTAAAGTTATGACAGCTGCTGAAGCTGCAAAGGCTGCTGACATCATCATGATACTTCTCCCTGATGAAAAGCAGGCTGCTGTATATAAAGAAAGCATTGAACCATACCTCACAGAAGGCAAGACACTTGCATTTGCACATGGTTTCAACATTCATTTCGGCTGTATCGTTCCGCCGGCAAATGTAAATGTTATCATGATTGCACCAAAAGGCCCCGGACACACAGTACGTTATGAATACGAAGCAGGAAAAGGCGTTCCATGCCTTATCGCTGTACATCAGGACGCTACAGGCGACGCTCAGGATATCGGTCTTGCATATGCAGCAGGTATCGGCGGTTCAAGAGCAGGCGTTCTTGAAACAACATTCAAATGCGAAACAGAAACAGACCTCTTTGGTGAACAGGCTGTACTCTGCGGCGGTGTTACAGCTCTTATGAAGGCTGGTTTTGAAACACTCGTTGAAGCAGGTTATGACCCGCAGAATGCATATTTTGAATGTATCCATGAAATGAAGCTTATCGTTGACCTTATCTATCAGGGCGGCTTCCAGAGAATGAGATACTCCATTTCAGATACAGCTGAATTCGGTGATTATGAAACAGGCAAGCGTCTTATCACTGATGAAACAAAGAAGGAAATGAAGAAGGTTCTTGAAGAAATTCAGGACGGTACATTCGCTAAGAAGTGGATACTCGAAAATCAGTGCGGACGTCCTCACTTCAATGCTTGCAGAGAACAGGGCAAGGCACATCAGCTTGAAGCAGTAGGTGCTGAACTCAGAAAGCTTTACAGCTGGAACGGCGAACTTGATGACTAATAATTATTTTCCGAACGGAAAATAGAATAAAAGCAAACAGGGAATGTAGAGCTGCAATCTGCGTTCCCTGTTATCATACAAGGAGAATACAAATGAAAAAAATCATATTTGTTTCACTGATTTCAGCATTACTGCTATGCGGCTGCAATGAAAAGGATACAAACAGCACAGCTGATATTTCCGCTGAACAGACGTTCGCTGAAACATCAGCGGAAACGGAAACAGAAATAATTACAGAAACTGATACCGAAATTACTACAGCGGAAATTACGGAAACTATACCGGAAAATACTGTAATATCATCTGTTGCTGAAGAAACATCTTCAGATGATACCCAGCCTATAGAAATAGCGGCTGAAAATATCTATCTTCAAAATGTACCCAAAATATACTCTGATTCAATACAGGCAGATAATATGCAGATTTCATATAACAGCTCTGAAATTTCCGAGGATTGTGCAGTGAAGATTGCAGGATATTTAAAATCAATGGAAGAATGTAATTCTGAAAAGTATCTCCCGTATCTTCCGCCGTTTTATAAAGAATATCTGCTTGAATATCTTGAAGAATCGGAGTACACCGTTGAAGAATTGCTGAAAAAGAATTATGATACAACAGCCGAAGAAAAAGGCGGAAATTTCACATATTCTGCAATATCCGTAAGAAAGCCGACCGAAGCGGATAATGTCCCTGATTATGTGACGGATTACAAGGAGCAGCTTGATGAGTTGTCACAGGAAAAGCAGGGTATCAATATATCGGAAAGTTTCACAGACTGCTATACTGTAATATGTGATGCAGATATAGCCATCACTGAAACACAGCAGAATGAAGAAATATCAAATATGATGCTAACAGTATTTGAATACGAGGGCAGTTATTATATCATAATGGCATAGGCGGCAAGTTTTACAGAATGAAAGCCGACTAATGAAATTCATATATTAATAAACGCAAGTTCGATAACCAAAAATAAAAGTTTTGGTCAAGCTTTTTGCGGCGAGTCGCCGCTTCCGGTTTTAAGTATTTTGTTTTATCCAATCGGTCGGGTAGTTACAGAATGTTATTATTAAGCTTAAAACGAAAGCAAAAGTTTTTTGTCCAGCTTTTTTTCAAAAAAGCTGGTGGTTTCCAAAGGCAGAGCCTTTGGTCGCTCGAATGAGCGAAACG
>JBJEQS010000187.1:0-10686 GCA_051881875.1 Oscillospiraceae bacterium | reverse complement strand
TTGGAATCCGCAAGCTTTTGAAAAAGCTTGACCAAAACTTGCGGCGAGCCGCCGCTGGCATTTTCGTTATTTTATTTACTTGTAACATTTTTCATATGGCTCGACCACATAGATTAGATTACCTTGTACCGTCAGTAAACAAAATTAAATTGACCAATGTGGTCGAGCCGGTAAATAAAGCTGCTCCCTTAACTAAGCCGCTGAAAGCGGCTTGCTACGAACCGGAGGCGGTGACTCACCGCTCGGAACGCAGGAATACATACTGATTATATGCTTCTATTGTATAATTCGGAAGATATCCGCATTTCTCCACAACATTCTGCACCGAAAATCTCAATGCTTCAAGCATTGCCTTGTTTATATCACTGTAAGCAAGCTTTCTCATTCTCTTTACGTCCTTGAAAGTCCTGTCGGCTGATACAAGGTCGCCGAGATATACAATCTCCTCTGTTCTGGACATACCTGCCCTTGCTATTGTATGAAATCTCACAGCATTTATTATATCATTATCCTTTATGCCGAGTTCATTCTCCACATACCATGCACCTGCAATTGCGTGCCACAGCTGTTTTGATGACAATTCGGACATACTTACTGAACGATGGCTTTTCAGAACCATTTCACGCTGTTTTTCAGCAGGAATTTCCTTGCATATATCATGCACAAGTCCTGCAAAATAACATTTTTCCACATCTTCACCGTAAATCTCCGCCATATTGCGGCATTCATCGGCTACATTCAGAGAATGGGTATATCTTTTCTTTGAAAGATTTTCTTTCAGATATTCCTTTATCTTTTCCGTATCATACATACAAAAGCACCTCCTGAAAAAATCTAAGCAAGCTATTTGCTGTATAAATTTTTTTCATGAATATATTGTACTACTTTTTCATTCAAATAGCAAGAAGAAAGACTCTTATTTTTTATATTCTGCCTTATTTCAGTAGATGAAACAACAATCGGTTCGGTATCAACCAGCATAATATTTCCATAAATCTCTAATTCGGATATTTTTTTTCTTAATTCGGAAGTATCATTCTCCTGCCTTGAAACCACTGCAAGGACACATTCTGAAAGAATATCCTTATATCTGTACCATGTATCAAAGCAAAGAAGCATATCGCTGCCAACCATAAGATAAAGTATATCATCGGAATATATTTCTCTGAAATGCATGACGGTATTATATGTGTAGCTTATGTTGTTCTGCGAAATTTCCCAGTTGCTTACTTGAATTTTATCAATGCCCTCAGCGGCAAGATGGCACATTTCAAGCCTGTCTGCACTGTCCGCATAATCACTGCACTGCTTATGCGGAGGTATATTTGCGGGCATAAGTATAAGCCTGTCAAGCTTTAATTTATCAATAACATTCACAGCAAGATTTATATGACCGTTATGAATGGGATTGAAGCTTCCGCCGAAAATACCTGTCCTGCTCATTGATTAAAGCTTTATAACAGGTTCTTTGGGATTTGGTCTGTAAAGCACAAGCTTGCTTCCGATTACCTGAACCACCTCTGAATTTGTCTTTTCAGAAAGTTCTGCACTTGCCTCCTTTGGCGTATATGCGGAATTTTCAAGCACCTTGATTTTTACGATTTCTCTTGCTCTCAAAGCGTCATCAACCTGATTTACAAGAGTATCCGGAATTCCGCCCTTACCTATCTGGAAAATAGTATCCTGTGTGCTTGCAATTGCCTTTAATTTAGCTCTCTGTTTACTTGTCAGCATAATTTTTCTCCTTTATGATTTCAGCAAATTTTTTTAATGCTTCTGCACGATGGCTTATATTATTTTTCGTATCCGCTGAAATTTCAGCGAATGATTTATCTCCGTACATGAATACAGGGTCATATCCGAAACCGTTTTCGCCTCTCATTTCAAATCCGATATATCCCTCACATTCTCCTCTTACAGTTTTCTGACTGCCCTCAGTATCAATAAAGCATATTGTACATACAAAACGGGCAGTTCTTTTTTCCTGCGGAACTCCGTCAAGCTCTGTAAGAATTTTATTGCATTTATCCCTGTCAGATGCGTCTGCACCGCCGTATCTTGCGGAATATATCCCCGGTGCTTTATTGAGATAATCAACCTCAAGACCACTGTCATCAGCTATAACGGCATATTTTCCGCCGCATAAATCATATATGCACTTAGCCTTGATATAAGCATTTTCCTCAAATGTTTTTCCTGTTTCGTCAGGGTCGGCAGATATATTCATATCTTTCAAGGAAAACACCTCAAAGCCCATAGGTTCGGCAATTGCCTTGATTTCCCTCAGCTTGTTCTTATTGTTTGATGCAAGTATCAGCTTCATATCCATAAAATCCTCCGATTATTTATTCTTATCCTTTTTTCTTTTAAACAGATTTTTAAAGCTGAATTTCTTCTTTTCTTCTGTCGGCTGTGTTTCTTCTTCCTCTGCTGTATCTTCAGCTTCATCATCGCTGACTTCCTCTGATTCATCATCAGTATTTTCAGGAATTACAAATTCATCAAATGTCTGAACTCCATCGCTTTCATAATCAAATGCAGGAACATCTGTTTCATTTGTTTCTTCCTCAACAGTTTCAACTTCTGTAATTTCTTCAGCAGTTTCATTGATTTCAGTATTTTCAGCATTTTGAATTTCTTCAGCATCTTCGGAAATTTCATTGCTTTCAGACGGTTCAACTGGTTCGCTGTATACATTTTCCATAATATTTTCAGCGTCCTTTTCCTCGGCATCATCAATATATTCAACATCTTCACTGCCCTCAAGACGCTCATAATCCGATTCCTTAACCTTATCAGATGTAGTGTCATCAAACAATGCTCTTACGAAATCACGGCTGTTGAACGGCTGCAAATCATCAAGCTTTTCACCAAGACCTATAAGCTTTACAGGTATGCCAAGTTCATTCTTGATTGAAATTACTATACCGCCCTTTGCCGTACCGTCCAGCTTGGTAAGGACTATACCGGTAATGCCTGCGGCTTCCTTGAACATTTTAGCCTGATTTACAGCATTCTGTCCGGTTGTGGCATCAAGCACAAGGAGAACCTCTTTCGCACAGCCCTCAGCCTGCTTATCAATAACTCTGTTGATTTTTGCAAGTTCGTCCATAAGATTTTTCTTGTTATGCAGACGGCCTGCTGTATCGCATATTACAACGTCACAATCTCTTGCCTTTGCGGCTGATACAGCATCAAATACTACTGATGCAGGGTCTGAACCCTCATTATGCTTTACTATTTCAACTCCTGCACGTTCACTCCATATTTCAAGCTGGTCGATTGCGGCGGCTCTGAATGTATCGGCGGCGGCTACTATGACTTTTTTGCCCTGATTTTTCAGCTGATAGCATAATTTTCCGATTGTAGTGGTTTTGCCCACTCCGTTTACACCTATAACGAGTATAACAGATGGTTTTGTACTCATATCGAGCTCAATATCATCGCCCATCATATCAGCTACTATATCCTGAATGAGTTCCATAATAAGTGACGGGTCTGTTATACCCTGTTCCTTGATTTTTTTTCTTAATTCCTCACATATTTTTACAGATGTTTCAACACCCATATCGCTCATTATCATAGTTTCTTCGAGCTGTTCAAAGAGTTCCTCATCAATTTTTGTGAATGAATTAAGGATATGTCTTATTTTTCCGAGCATGGACTCCTTTGTTTTCACAAGTCCCTGCTTTATTTTTTCAAAAAAACCCATATCATCTTCTCCTTATATGATATTTAATACAACGTAAGTTCGATGAATTATTTTTGTAGTGGCGAACTCGTTCGCCCGTTATGGTTTACTGATAAAATTATAATTCCTGTTCAGCAAACTCCGTTTGCTCAACCTTTTTTTTATAAAAAGGTTGCCAAAAAACTTTTTTGAACGATGATTGGGCGGGGGCAAGCCCCCACACCCCCGTTTCGCTGTAAACAGCGACCAAAGGCTCTGCCTTTGGAAACCGCCAGCTTTTTGAAAAAAGCTGGACAAAAACTTTTAGTTTAATTACTTATCTCTTAATGTAAGTTCAATGGTTTATTCTGTATGGGCGACCATTGGTCGCCCGTTGTGGCTTTTTGGAAATTTGGTCGCCCCTACAAATTCAAGACAAATGTTAAATATCATCTATATTCGTATTATCCAGCTTTAAAAGCTTTGATACGCCGTTTTCCTGCATTGTTACACCATACAGCACATTTGCACATTCCATAGTGCCTCGTCTGTGCGTAACAGTTATGAACTGCGTTGAATCCGTAAAATTTTTCAGATATGCAGCATATTTCGATACATTGACATCATCAAGGGCAGCATCTATTTCATCAAGTATGCAGAATGGTGCAGGTTTTATTTTAAGTATTGCAAAATACAGGGCAATAGCTATAAATGACTGTTCTCCGCCCGATAAAGCTATAAGGTTTTTTATAACCTTTCCGGGAGGTGCAACTACTATTTCAATTCCCGATTCAAGCACATTATCGGGTTCAGTCAGCACAAGGTCTGCACTTCCTCCGCCGAAAAGTTCTCTGAATATTCGTCTGAAATTCATATTTATATTATCAAAACAGGTACGGAACATATTTTCCATATCTGTCATAAGGTTTTCAATGAGTTTTTCAAGTTCAGCCTTTGAAGTTTCAACATCTTTCATCTGTCCCGACATAAACTCATATCTTTCGGAAACCTCCTTATATTCCTCAACCGCATCAACATTGACGCTGCCCAGTGATTTTATGCTGTTTCTTATGTCTGTGAGTTCTTTCTGAGTTTTCAACATATTTTCAACAGGCTGTGCAATACTCTCTGCTTCCGAGCGTGTAAGCTCATAATTATCCCAGATTTGCGAGATTACAGAGTCGCTCTCTTTCAGGAATGATGAACGGCGTTCCTCAAGCCTTGTAAGTTCCTTTGTAAGACTTTCCTTTGTATCGTTGAAAGTTCTTGCTTCGGAATTTATCTTTTCACGCTGATTTTCATATTCACGCTGTTTCTGATGCTGTTTTTCTATTTCAGCTGAAAAATTTTCCGTATCTTTTTGGATAATCTCCAGTTTTTTTCTTAAATTCTCTATTTCCTGCTGTTTCTGTTCAGTAATTTTCTTCTGTAACTGAATTTCCTCCGCAAGCTGACGGCTTTCATCATCAAATCCGCTTACCGATTCATTAAGCAGACGTATTTCACCGTCAATAAGTTCAATATTTTTTCGGAATTCCATCTCATTAAGACGTAATTCCGAAAGCTTTGCGGAAAGCTCCTCACGCTTTTTCTGAATGTTCTCTTTAAGCGTTTTCTCGCTCTCAATACTGTCCTCAATTTCAGAAATGGATTTTTCAACAGTTTCAAGTTCCTTAACTGCAATATCATAATCGGATTTCTGGGTTTCAAGACGTTTTTCAAGCTGTTTCAGCATATTTTCCGATTCATTCAGCTGTAAAAGAGCCTGTTCAGCCATAGCCGCAAGTCTTTTGGCTTCTGCCTCAAATTCTATTCTGTCCGATACAATGCCATTCAGTTCCTCCTGTACGGACTTTGCATCTGAGGTGATTTTTTCGATTTCGGAGCGTAATTTATTTGCCTTATCCTCCGTATCCGTTTTATCGGAATTATATTTCTCAAGTTCATTGCTTAATTTCTCTATTTCATTTTTTCTGGTGAGCATACCTGCGGAGCGTGACTGCGAACCGCCTGTGAATGAACCGCCAGCATTTACCACCTGACCGTCAAGAGTTACCACCTTGAATTTATAGCCGTATTTTTTAGCAATATCAGCCGCAGAATTTATATCCTCAGCAATTACCGTTCTTCCGAGAAGTGACCTGATAATTCCCATGAATTCAATATCGGTCTTTACTATTTCACTTCCGAGTGCTATAAATCCGTATTCATTACGGACATTTCTCTCTGTCAGTTCGTAACCTTTTACAGATGTCACCGGCAGAAATGTTGCTCGTCCTGCCTTATGCTGTTTGAGATATGCGATACAATCCTTTGCAGACTGCTCATCATTTACAATGATATTCTGCAATGCTCCGCCGACTGCTGTTTCAATCGCAACGCTGTACATATCATCAACGCTGATAAGCTGGGCAACAGTTCCTCTCACACCTCTTAAAAGATGATTTGATGCAGCCTTGATAATCTCCTTGACGCTGTAATTGAAGCCCTCCATGCTGTTTTCCATATCCTGCATGATTTTTATTTTCTGCTTCATGCTGTTCATGTCAATGATAAGCTTGTTATACTGCTGATTGATTTCCGCAAGCTTGTTATTTTTATTATTGGAGAGCATTGCAAAGCCGTTTATCTTGTTTTTCAGTTCACTTTCAATACCTGCAAGACCTTTTATGCTTTCCTCTGTTTCATTTTTTTCGGTGATATATTTTTCTCTGAGTTTTTTCAAATCGGAATTCTGTAATGATGCATTTTCCAGCTGTGAATTTATTTCAGCTATGATGCTTTCCGATGATGTTACAGTGAAACGATATTCACGCTGTTTTATATAGAGCTGATTTATTTCAGCGGTTTTTTCATCTGATAATTTGCCTATATTCTGAAATTCTCTGTCAGTCTGAGCGAACTTATCCTTTATGCTTTCAAGTTCAGCCGATACATCATCAAGCTGTTTCTGTACGGATAATTTTCTCTGCTCACACTGATTTATATTCTTCTGTGTTTCCTCTTTTTTAAGAGAGCCTGCCGTCTGCTTTTCCATAAGTGACATGGTAGTTCTCTTGCAGTAAAGTATATCGTTTTCGCATACGGCTATGCCCGATTTGTATTCGGAGGATTTCTTTTCGGTTTCAAGTATTTCCCTGCGGAACTCCTCAACCTTTTCATTACATTCCTGAATAAGTAATTCGCATTTTCTGCGTTCTTCCTCACATTTTTCCGTACCGGCTTCAGCGTCAGCATACTGTGATTTGCATATAATAAGCTGTTCATCAGCCTTTTTTATGCTGTTTTTTATTTCCGAAAGCTTTGCAACCCATACGGATATTTCAATTTTCTTTCTTTTTTCCGCAAGGACTATGAATTTTTCAGCCTTTTCAGCCTGTGCTTTCAATGGCTTTATTCTTGATTCAAGCTCCGATACAATATCATTTAATCTTACAAGATTATCCTCTGCAAGTGCAAGCTTCTTTTCAGCCTCCGCCTTTTTGTATCTGAATTTGGAGATACCTGCGGCTTCTTCAAATATATCCCTGCGTTCGTTGCTTTTGGCAGATACGATTTCCGCAATTCTGCCCTGTCCTATTATGGAATATCCGTCCCTTCCAAGACCTGTATCCATAAAGAGTTCATTTATATCTTTCAGGCGGACGCTTTTTCCATTAATTCTGTATTCACTCTCACCGCTTCTGTAAAGCTTTCGCATGACGGAAACCTCATCGCCATCAACATCAAATTCATGGTTTGAATTGTCAATCGTGAGAGTTACCGAGGCAAATCCGACAGGCTTTCTTGAGGCAGTTCCAGCAAAGATTATATCCTCCATTTTATTTCCACGGAGAGTCTTTGTGGACTGCTCACCAAGTACCCATCGCATTGCATCGCCGATATTGCTTTTTCCGCTTCCGTTAGGCCCTACAACGCCTGTTATTCCCTTGTCAAAGGTTAATTTTATTTTATCCGGAAAAGATTTAAAACCATGGATTTCAAGAGATTTTAAATACATTCATTTCTCCTTTTAGGCTATATACAGCAAATTCATCGTTCGCAAGAGATATATCAGTTTTTATTTTCAGGGATATTCCCGACTTTCTGAAATACTCTGTGTTGGAACGCTTATGACCTGCCGCACGGCTTATATTTCTGCCTGAAACATATATTACAAACTCTTTTTCATCATATGATGAAATTGCATTTTCAATTGCATTTCTGAATATGCGGCTCTCACATAATTCACGAAATGCGGGGTGATAGTATCCGCCTGTCATATCTTCCTCAACCGTTTCGGAGGAATGGAGTCCGCATTTGATAATCCTTATTCCCTTTTCATTGAACATATGCATTATTTCGGAGCATAAGTCCACCATATACTCAATGTCATGCGTTATGTATCTGCCCGACTGATAAAGCTCATCAAGCTTTGTGCCTTTTAGAATTACTGTCGGATATATCCTGACCGTATCGGGATTTATACTGCATATCCTCTCCGCTGTAAGTATATCCTTTTCATATGATGAGCCGTAAAGACCTGTCATCATCTGCAATCCAAGTTCAAAGCCGTATAATTTTATAAGTTCAGATGCTTTTACAGCATCTTCTGAATTATGTCCCCTGTCATTGAGCATAAGCACATCATCACACATACTCTGACAGCCAAGCTCAATTGCTCTGACATTGTACTTTTTCAGTATATCAAGTATATTCTCATCAATGCAGTCTGGACGGGTGGAAATTCTTATCCCGTCAAATCCGCCGTCACATATGAACGGCTGGACACATTCAAGCAATGACACCATATAGTCATGCGGAATTGCAGTAAAGCTTCCTCCGAAAAATGCGATTTCAGTATTGCTTCTGTCAGGCATATTCTCAAACTGAGTTCTGCATATACTGTAAACCTCATCTGCTGAGGGAGCTTTTTTTGCACCGCTTATTTTATTCTGATTGCAGAAACTGCACATATTCGGACAGCCTGCATGAGGTATAAAGACTGATATATTCCTATGAGCCATAACCCATTAACTCCAGAGCCTCTTTAGCCGCCATCTGTTCAGCATCTTTCTTGCTCTTGCCTGTACCTCTGCCGATTACATTTGAATTAAGGCATACCTGCACTGTGAATGCTTTGTTATGGTCAGGACCGCTTTCACTTACAAGGCTGTACTCAATCTTTTCCTCCGGATTTTTCTGGATTACCTCCTGAAGTATTGTTTTGTAATCGCTGAAATTTGACATCTGCTTCTTTGAATCAATATCCTCAGGAATAAATCTCAGGATATGCTTTTCAGCGGCTTCAAGACCTCCGTCAAGATATATAGCCGCAATTACGGCTTCAAATGCATCTGCAAGGATTGAAGGACGTTCTCTGCCGCCTGTGTTTTCCTCACCTTTTCCAAGAAATATATATTTTCCGAGATTAATCTGCTTTGCAAACACATGAAGCGATTTTTCACATACCAGTGACGCTCTTATCTTTGTAAGTTCTCCCTCCGGAAGATGTGTAAAATGCTGAAAAAGATACTGTGACACAACTATCGAAAGAACACTGTCACCTAAAAATTCAAGACGCTCATTGCTGTGTCTGGTTTTCTTGTTTTCATTTGCATATGATGAATGTGAAAGAGCTTCTTTTATAAGATTTTTATTTTTGAAAGTATATTTCAGAATTTCTTCAAATTCTGAAATCTCAATTTTTTCCATAATATTACTCCTTTAATTCGGCAAGACCTTCTGTTATCTTGTCTATTACCTTACCGTCAACACATTGTTTAGCCTGTCTTACAGCATTATAGAATGCCTTTGCATCGGAGCTTCCATGAGCCTTGATTACAGGCTTTGAAACTCCCATAAGTACAGCACCGCCCACTTCTGAATAATCCATCTTTTTCTTGAAATCATTTATTCCGTCCATTATCATAAGCGATGCAATCTTTGAAAGCAGATTTTTCTTTAACATTCCTTTCAGCATATGAGCGAAATATGTACCCATTCCCTCATATAATTTAAGTATGACATTTCCTGTAAATCCATCTGTAACAATAACATCAAAATCGCTGTCAGGAATTTCCCTTGCTTCGATATTTCCGCCGAAATTCAGCTTTGATGAGGATAATTTTTTATATGCTTCAATTTCAAGCTCTCTGCCCTTTGTATCCTCCGAGCCTACATTCACAAGTCCTACTTTTGGATTTTTAATGCCCATAACGCTTTCCATATATGCACTGCCCATTACCGCAAACTGCACAAGCATATCAGCACGGCAGTCAACATTCGCACCGCCGTCCATAAGCATGAAGTATCCCTTATCAGACGGCATAATCGGAGCAAGTGCCGGACGCTTTATGCCCTTTAATCTTTTGGCTATGAATGTAGAACCGACTACCAATGCACCCGTACTTCCTGCGGATACAAATGCATCACCGTTTCCGTCATGGAGATTTTTAAGACCGACAGCCATTGAACAGTCTGAACGACTCTTTATGATTTCAGTAGGTTCTTCATGAATATCAATAACTGAATCGGCATGAATAATGCTTATGCGGTCAAGACTTATATTATTTTTTTCAGCAGTTTCCTTAATTATTTTCTCATCACCTGCAAGAGTTATATCGACATCAAGCTTTTCAACAGCCATTGCACAGCCCTGAATTACAGCGAGCGGAGCATTATCTCCTCCGAATGCGTCAACTATTATATTCATGATAAACCTCCTCCGGCTTTTTGAAAAAAGCCTTGCAAAAACTTTTTCTTTCGTTGCTTTATTAAATTATAATATTTTTCTCATGGCTCGACCGCATAATTAAATTAATATGAGTTTAATTGTTTTTTGTAGGGGCGACCATTGGTCGCCTTTCGTGGTTTACTGAGAATTTTATTGTTCCTGTTCGGCGAACTTCGTTCGCCCAAACTTTTTTTGCTTTGTAGGGGCGACCATTGGTCGCCCGTTGTGGCACTTGGGGAATTTCAACAGGCGGCTTTCAGCCGCCCAAACTTTTTTTGGAAAAAGTTTGACAAAAAACTTT
>JBJEQS010000186.1:0-2442 GCA_051881875.1 Oscillospiraceae bacterium | reverse complement strand
AAAATAATCTGTCTGGATAAGCTTACATATGCAGGTAATCTTTCAACACTGAAGAATGTTATGGATAATCCGAATTTTACATTTATTAAAGCCGATATTTGCAGCAGGGAAACCATAGATGAAATTTTCAGAGAAAATACTCCTGATATTGTTGTGAATTTTGCCGCTGAAAGTCATGTTGACAGAAGTATTGATAATCCGGAAATTTTTCTGAAAACCAATATAACAGGAACAGCAGTTCTTATGGACGCTTGCAGAAAGTATGGAATCCGCAGGTATCATCAGGTTTCTACAGATGAAGTCTACGGTGATTTGCCGCTTGACAGACCTGATTTATTATTTAAAGAGTCAAATGCAGTCTGTCCGTCAAGCCCTTACAGTGCATCAAAGGCAAGTGCAGATTTACTGGTTATGGCGTATGGCAGAACATATGATTTGCCCGTTACAATTTCAAGATGTTCAAATAATTACGGGCCGTATCAGTTTCCGGAAAAACTTATACCGCTGATGATTATAAATGCATTGAACAACGCTGCGCTTCCCGTATACGGCAAAGGTATAAATGTAAGGGACTGGTTATACGTTGCAGACCATTGCAGTGCCATTGACAGTATAATTCATAATGGCAGGAATGGTGAAATTTATAATATCGGCGGAAATAATGAAATGAGAAATATTGATATTGTAAAAATAATATGCAGAGAATGCAATAAATCAGAAAGTCTTATTACTTATGTTGCCGACCGTAAGGGGCATGACCTCAGATATGCGGTTGATTCATCAAAAATAAGCAGAGAGCTTGGCTGGAAACCGGCAGTATCATTCGATGAGGGCATAAAAAATACAATAGAATGGTATCTGAATAACCGCAAATGGTGGAATGAGATAATTAATGGTGATTACAGAAAATATTATGAAAAAATGTATAAGAATAGATAGTCAAGGAGATTGAATTATATGTCAATTCAGGTTTTAAAACCAAAGTTTCATGTTGAAGAATGTCTGGAAGCTGTACGGGAATGTCTGGAAATCGGCTGGACGGGAATGGGCTTCAAAACAGCAGAACTGGAAGAAGAATGGAAAAAATATACCGGACATAAAAATGCATATTATCTTAATTCCAATACCGCCGGTTTGCATCTTGCTGTTAAAATTCTTAAAATGGAAAACAACTGGGAAGATGGAGATGAAGTAATTTCAACTCCGATTACTTTTATTTCAACCAATCATGCTGTAATGTATGAAAATCTGAAAGTAAGATTTGCTGATGTTGATGAATATCTTTGTCTTGCTCCGGAAGATGTTGAGAAAAAAATAACGCCAAAAACCAGAGCAGTTATATTTGTCGGATATGGCGGACGTGTCGGACAGCTTGATAAAATTATTGAAATATGCAGGAAACACAATCTGAAGCTTATTCTTGATGCTGCCCATATGGCAGGAACAAGAGTAAATGGAATTACTCCGGGAACATGGGAAGGTATTGATGCAGCAGTATATTCATTTCAGGCTGTTAAAAATCTCCCTACAGGCGACAGCGGCATGATTTGTTTCAATTGCGAAAAATATGACCGGATTGCCCGTAAAATCGCATGGCTCGGAATAAATAAAGATACATATTCCCGTTTCAATAAGGGTACATATTCATGGAAATATGATGTTGATTATGTGGGATATAAGTATAATGGAAATGCCATAATGGCGGCAATTGCTCTTGTTCAGCTGAAGTATCTTGATGAAGATAACAGCCGCAGACGTGAAATAGCAAAGATGTATTGTGACGGCTTTAAGGATAATAAGTCAATAAAAATCGTGCCTGCCCCATACAGTGATGAATGTTCATATCATATATTTGAAATTATTGTTCCGAATCGTGAAGCCTTATTGGAAAAACTGGCAGAAAATGATATATATGCCGGAGTTCATTATCGTGATAATACAGAATACAGTATGTATTTATATGCGAACGGAACCTGCCCGTATGCACATGATGTCAGTCAGAAAATATTGACGCTTCCGCTTCATATGTGGCTTACAGATGACGATGTAAAGAAAATAATTGATGTTGTAAATGCACAAGTCCGGTAAAAACGGACAATAGAAAAAAAGAGACCTCCTATGGTATAATAAAAGAAATACCATAGGAGGATTTTTATGCCAAGAAAATATAAACATATTAAAGAATACCAAAATAATCCATCGAACTCACGTTGTTTATTAACGTGAATTCGACAACCCAAAGAAAAAGTTTTGTTCAAGCCTTTTGCGGCAAGTTGCCGCCTCCACTTTTTAGTATTTTGTTTTATCCAAGCGGTCGGGTAGGTAAAAAAGATTTTATTCAGATAAGCAACGAAACCAAAAGTTTTTGCCCAGCTTTTTTCAAAAAGCTGGCGGATTCCAAAGGCAGAGCCTTTGGTCGCTCGAATGAGCGAAACGGGGGTG
>JBJEQS010000185.1:0-10719 GCA_051881875.1 Oscillospiraceae bacterium | reverse complement strand
GACACTTCTTATTTATCAAGAGTAATTGGAAATTAAAAGAAATTGATTTGCGTGAAAAAATGCGGAAAGCAGTTGACTTTTATCTGATTTAATAGTATAATTATTGTAATGATAATTACATTTATTGAAAGGCGGATTGCTTTATGCATAAGGACAGAAAAAAAGTAAAAGGATTTACCCTTGTCGAACTGATTGTAGTAATGCTTATTCTTGCAATACTCGCAGGTATGTTCATACCATCGCTTGTGGGATACATAGACAAGGCTAATGAAAGCGAGTTGCAGATTGAAACAAGACAGCTCTATCAGGCGGCTCAGGTAGTGGCTACTGAAAATTATAAAAAAGGCGGGTTTTCATGTACCGACCTTGATTTGTCATCAGCCGCAGGAAGCAGTGACAAGAAAATAAAGGAATTTGCAAAGCTTGCTGAATTAAATGAGGGTTATGTTACAGTTGAATGTGACGGAAACGGCAAGGTTACAAAGATTACATATGAAAACGGCGGAAAATCATGCGTACTCAATGTTGCGGCAAGAAGTGGTTTTGAAGTTAATGATGCTGAATAATTCAGAAAAATATTTTAATATAATATTTGAAAAGAACAGCTTATTAAAGCTGTTCTTTTGTTTTGTATCGGCAAAATAACAGAAACTTACCATTATAATGCTTGAATTTGTTGGATTTTTATGTTATAATAATAATGCTATTTTATTTATATGACAGGCGGTTTTATTTATGAAAAAATATATTCGTGCTGTATGCATATTCCTTGCAGGGATTATGCTGACTGCTTCGACTGCCTGCACTTCTGAACATGAAAATGCCCTTGAAAATGATAAACCATGTACTCTGAGATTTTCATGGTGGGGCGGAGATGAACGCCATACGGCCACTCTTGAAGCCATAGAGCTTTTTGAATCAAAATATCCCGATATAAATATCGAGGCGGAATACGGCGGCTGGGACGGCTGGACGGAAAAGGTTACTGCACAGCTTGCAGGAGATACTGCTCCCGATATAATGCAGATTAACTATGACTGGCTTCTTAGGTTTTCAAAGGATGGAACAGGCTTCTATGACCTCGAAAAGCTGGGAGATACCATTCATCTGGAGAATTATTCCGATGAGGTTCTGGATTACGGAAGACAGAATGGCGTACTTAATGCAATGCCGGTATCGCTTACAGGGAGAAGTATATTCTTCAATAAGACAACCTTTGATGAAATCGGGGCGGATATTCCTAAGACTTGGAATGAGCTTATAAACCTCGGTTCAGTATTCAGAGAATATGACAGCTATCCGCTTGATTTGGATATACAGTCGGGTTTTACTGCATGGTATCTGACAGTTGTATATTCACAGCAGCTATATGGCAAGGAATTTATCACCATTGACGGAAACCTTAATTTCACTGTTGAGGAGATTGAACAGGCACTTGAATTCTATAAAATGCTTGAGGATAATTATGTTGTCCGTACAGTCAAACAGCGTGTGAATGATGACGGAAATGATGCATTGTATCAGTCATCAGGGTTTATAGATGGTTCGGTTGCAGGTATGATTGAATGGGGAAGTGCAGTTGGAAAATATGAGCAAAGTCTTGGAAAAGACAAGCTTGTAATCGGAAATCTGCTTATGCTTGAAAATGCGGAAGTATCAGGGTGGTTTGTAAAGCCATCACTTATGTATGCAATAAACGCAGATACGGAATATCCTGAGGAATGTGCAGAGTTTCTCAATTTTATACTGAATGATGAGGAATGTTCATGCATACTTGGAACATCAAGGGGAATTCCGGCAAGCAGTTCTGCATATAAGGCACTTGAGGAAAATGATATGCTCAACGGGCTTGCTTATGAATCATATGTGCAGATTAACAGCTGTAATCCATTGTCGATAAGTCCGTATATGGAATTGTCAGAAATGCGGGAATGTTACAACGAGGCGATAGAGAGCATATCTTATGGTGTGACTGATACACATAGTGCAGCAGTAAAAATGCATGACAAATTACAGAAAATTCTTAAATCATTCAGGGAATAATCAGATGAACATGAAAAAACAGAAGTATACAGGTCTGCTGTATGTAATGCCATGGCTGGCAGGGGTATTGCTTTTCCGGCTTTATCCTGTGATATATTCATTTATACTTAGCTTTACAGATGGAAATATACTCGGAGAATTATCGTTTTCGGGTGCAGATAATTACATAAGAATGTTTGAAGATGATGAATTTATAAAAAGTCTTGCAGTGACATTTCTGTATGTATTTATTGAAGTTCTGCTGAAGCTTACAGTATCGCTTGTTGTGGCATATATACTGTCTGTGCGGATAAAAGGAATAGGATTATTCAGAACAGCATATTATCTTCCGGCAATACTCGGCTCAAATATAGCAATTGCAGTATTATGGAAATATCTTTTCGCATCAGACGGCTATGCAAATCAGCTTATAAAGGCATTTGGCGGAGAAGCTGTCAGCTGGTTCGGAGAGCCGTTTCCCGCACTTATGACGATAATAATGCTCAGAGTATGGGAATTCGGTTCGACCATGGTTATATTTTTAGCGGCACTGAATGAAGTTCCCAAGGAGATATATGAATCCGCAGCAATAGACGGCTGTACAGGGTTAAGCAGGGTTTTCAGAATTACTCTGCCAATGATTAAGCCAGTAATTTTTTTCAACTTTATAATGCAGACCATACAGGCATTTCAGGAATTCAATGCACCTTATATGATAACAGGAGGAGCACCGCTGAAATCAACATATCTCGTATCAATGATGATTTATGACTATTCGTTTGTATATTTTGATATGGGTTATGCAAGTGCTGTATCATGGGTTGTGCTGCTTATAATTTCACTGACAGTGTATGCGATATTCAGAATATTCAGGACTGAAAAGATATGAAGAAAAATAAATTTATAAGAAATGCATTGATATATATATTCCTGACAGCGACCTCTCTGATTATGCTGTATCCGCTGTTATGGCTTTTCGGAGCATCATTCAAGAGCAATCGTGAAATATTTTCATCACTGTGGTTTATGCCTGAGAAATTCGATTTTTCAGCATATGTCAACGGCTGGAAAACATCGGGAACGTATACAATGGGACACTATTTCATAAATACATTCAAAATAGTGATACCGAGAGTTGTATTTTCTGTTATATCCTCTGTTATAACAGCATACGGCTTTGCGAGATTTGAATTTCCATTGAAAAAACAGCTTTTTTCACTGCTGATATTTACAATGATACTTCCGGAAACGCTTCTGAGAATACCATCATACAGATTATGGAATATGTTCGGTATGCTTGATACATATTTTCCGCTTATACTGCCGTCAGCACTTGCAGGAGAGGGATTATTTGTATTTATGCTTGTACAGTTTTTCAAGGGAATACCCAAGGAACTTGATGAAGCGGCAAAAATTGACGGCTGTAATTCATTGCAGACGCTTGTATATGTGCTTGTGCCTTGCATAAGACCTGCCGTTGTATCAGTGGGAGTGTTTTCGTTTTTATGGTCTGTTAATAATTTTGTAGAGCCGCTTATATACATATCCTCAGTAAAGAAATATCCGATAACGCTGGCAGTGCGTATGTCCATGGACAGTACGGGACAGGGCTATGAATGGAACAGTATAATCGCAATGTCACTTATCGGACTTATCCCGTCAGTGCTTGTATTTTTATTGGCACAAAAATATTTTACATCAGGAATTTCAACCTCCGGAATATCCGGCTGAACATCTGAAGGAGAATGATAAATTGAAATGCAATACTTTTTTTGATGAATACATTGAACATATAATAGAAAATACAAGCCCGGATTATCCGTCATGGAACGGAGAATATGTTATTTCGGGGAGAAAGAACAAGTGGAATTATATTGACGGCTGTATGATAAATGCACTTCTGGAGATATATAAGGTCGGCGGAGATAAGCGGATATTTTCATTCTGTGAAAATTTTGTATCGGCATTTGTGAATGATGACGGAAGCATAAATACATATAACCCTGCCGAATATAATCTTGATAATATAAATCCTGCGAAAAATCTGATAACGCTTTATGAAATGACAGGCAATCCGAAATACAGGGCGGCTTTTGAATATATCTATAAGACGCAGGTTGAAAATCAGCCGAGAACATATATAAATAACAGCTTCTGGCATAAAAAAATATATCCTGAGCAGGTGTGGCTTGACGGAGTTTATATGATGATGCCTTTTTATGCGGAATATGAAGTTAAATATAATGACTGTAAAAATATTGATGATATAATCTCACAGTTTGAAAATATCGAAAATATTATGCGTGATGAAAAGACAGGACTCTACTATCATGGCTATGATGAGAGCATGAATATGGATTGGGCGGATAAAAAAACAGGTCTTTCATCATGCTTTTGGCTCAGAGCTATGGGCTGGTTTATGAGTGCGTTGGCGGATACATATGAAAAGCTTGACGGAGTATCCGAAAGGGCAGATACCGTACTTAAACGCATTATGAATAACCTTACAGCGAATATTGTAAAATACAGCCATGAAAACGGAATGTTCTCGCAGATAGTTGATATGCCGCTTGAAAATGGAAATTACTGCGAAACAAGCGGAACACTGTTAGTTGCATATGCGATATTCAAGGCTGTAAGGCTTGGAATGACTGATAAAAAGTATATTATCAATGCAAAAAAAGCATTTAACGGAGTTATTGAAAACTGCATTGAAAAGAGTGATGACGGAAGTATAATTCTTGGAAATATATGTCTTGTGGCAGGACTTGGCGGAGATAATAACCGTGACGGAAGTATCGGATATTATCTGAGCGAGCCGATTGTAAAGAATGATGCAAAGGGTATTGCACCGCTGTTGATGGTATATTCGGAATTGTTAAAGTATTAAGATAAATCGGAATTTGCCGAACTGATTAGTTCTATATAAATTTGAAATAACAAAATTATTATTAGGAGCAGAGATAAAGAATGATTGATGAATTAGTATTTAAATGTGAAGATGTAGACCATGATTATGATTATCCAGAGAAATTTAAAGATGTAGTTGATAAAATTGCTAACTATTTTGAAGAAAAATTAGGGATCTCTTTTGAAGAAAAAGAAAAAAATTATATACAGGCAATAGATATACATGATTGTTATTATATTTCATATATCGCACAGATGAAAGCTAATGGCTATAAGATGATAATTAGTGTGCCATTTGATCAGTTTGAGATAGTCGTAATAAATTCTGAGAAAGAATATGTTATAGTGAAATACTGTGAGATAGATATTGAACAATATACACAGGAAAATCTCGATTCTATGAAAAATATCGTTATGGAATTTGAAAAAGAATTTGATGCTTTATTGATGAAGTGAAATTTTTGAGAAGATAAATTATTTCATAAAATTTAAATCCCTAAAACAGATAAATACCAGTTTATATCATAAAAAAGCGAAAGGAGAGAGGTTAAATGGTAGATGTATGTCTTGCAGGAACAGGCGGAATGATGCCGCTTAAAAACAGATGGCTCACCTGTTTCTTTATGGAATACAACGGAAAGGCTATGCTTATTGACTGCGGGGAGGGTACTCAGATTGCTCTTGCAGATGCAGATTGTAAACTTAGCAAGCTTGATGTGCTTTTTATAACGCATTTCCATGCTGACCATATATCAGGTCTGCCGGGACTTCTGCTCTCACTTGGGAATTTTTCAAAGACCACTCCTTTGAGAATATATGGTCCGAAAGGCTGTGCAGATATTGTGAAAAAATTATGCTGTATATGTCCTTGTCTGCCTTATGAACTGGAGATACATGAGATTAATACTGATACTTCCGTTACATTCACCATACCTGAAATGGATATGCTTGAAATCACGGCAATGTCTTTGCGTCATAAGGTTGACTGCCTTGGATATTCATTCAGATTTATGAAAAAGCCTGTTTTCAATCCCGAAAAAGCAAAAGCTCTGAATATACCTGTACAGCTTTGGAAAAATCTTCATGCAGGGGAGTCCGTTGAGGCTGATGGGAAAATATATACGCCTGATATGGTGCTTGACGGTGAACGTCCGTCAACAAAGATAACATACTGTACAGATACGCTTTATTTTGATGAGCTTATAGAATTTGCGGAAAATTCAGACCTGCTTGTAAGCGAGGGAATGTATGGTGATGAGGAATATGCGGAGGATATGCGTAAAAAAGGTCATATGCTATTTTCACAGTCGGCTGATATTGCATTGAAATCTGGTTCAAAGGAATTATGGCTCACTCATTACAGCCCGGCACTTAAAAATCCGAATGAGTACAGCGGATATGTAAAAGGCATATTTAAAAATACGGTTATTTCAAGGGACGGAATAAAAAGGACTTTCAAATAAAAGCAGGAGGCTTGTAAATGCATATAATGCATATCGGATACAATTCAATACATGACAGCAGTTTTCGGGTTGACAGACCTGACGGAACGGAGGGTTATCTTCTTATAGTGCTGAAAACTCCTGCTGTTTTTGAATTATACGGAGAGAAGAATATTGTTTCTGAAAATTCAATAGTAATATATGACAAGAAAACTCCGCATTGTTATTCGGCTCTGGAGGATATATTTATAAATGACTGGGTGCATTTTGATACGGATTATGATACGGAATTTTTCAAATCGCTGAATTTTCCGCTTAACAGTATAATTCAGTTTGGTGATGTGGAATTTATCAGCAGTATTATAAGAAATCTTTGCAGCGAATTCTATTCGGTAAATCTTAAAAGAAATGAAATGCTCGACTGCCTTATGAAAGCAATGCTTATAAAGATAAGCGAAATGATGTCAGTCAGCAGTCTTACAAAATTTTCAAATCAGTATTATGGAAAACTGCTTAATCTCAGAGAAAAAATATATAAAAATCCGTCACAGAAGTGGACTGTTGATATGCTTTGCAGCGAAATGAATATGTCACGCTCATATTTCCAGCTTATATACCGTGAAACATTCGGAATTACCTGCATATCAGATGTAATCAACTGCAAAATAGATTATGCCAAGAAAATGCTTACAACCACAAGCCTTAGCATAACCGGAATTTCAGAGGAATGCGGATATGATAACGAGGAGCATTTTATGCGGCAGTTCAAGAAGCATACGGGAGTTACTCCGACAGCATACAGAAAAAAATATAAATAATCTGGTGGGATATTATGAACAGTTATGATGCACTTAATGCAAACAGTTACAGAATAGGCAGGGTTACAATTGATTTAAGTATGCATACACAGAGTGCAGACGAAGCATTTTTCCATTATTTCGGCAATGATGTATTATATTCGATAAAGAGGATAATTCACGAGGAAGATTATGACAGTTTCAAAGATGCACTGAAATCCGCTGAAAAATCAGGAAATATCAAAACTGTTGTAAGAATGAAAGGCTACCATGACGATTACAGATATATACTTGCTTCAATGTCAAGGAATATCATGCTTTCAAAGGACGACAGCATTTTTATTGATATACTTCTGCATGATGTTCTGTCGCTTGAAAGGCTTATGTATGCCGCTGAATATAAGGTAAATGAGCATCGTTTTCTGCTCAGTATGTGCAAGGATTTGTCATTTGAATATAATTTTGAAACAAAGCGTCTGAAAATATATTATTTCGACTCATACAGGGATATAATAATAACAGATGAGGAAATAGATGTATGGAAAAAATCTGTCATTGAAAATAAATTTATTGAGAGCTGTTACTATTCAGTGATTGACAGCATATGCAGTGATATAAAGAATGGTGTGTATCGCTTTGAATATGAATTTGAGTCAAGCATATTTTCATTCGGCAGGAAAAATGAATTCAGCCGCATAAAAGGCGTTACAAAATATGATGACCTTGAGCATAAAAAGGTTGTCGGGATAATATCGATGGTAAATCCGAGGACAAATTCCAAAAATACCAATTTTTCCATAGAACTGAATATGGATTCGCTTACAGAGGTTATGAATCGTTCAGCAATAATAAATTATGCAAAGGATAAAATTGCAAATCAGCCGGAATATTCTGTAAATATTGTTATACTTAATCTTGACGGCTTCAAGGCGATAAACAATACTTACGGACATACTTTCGGTGATGAGGTGCTTTATCAGACAGGAAAAATCCTTAAAACTGAAATAGGTTCAAGAGGTATTTCGGGAAGAATTGCCGGTGATGAATTTATGATAGTCATTGAGGGTACAATAGATGAAATAGACCTCAGAGGAATACTCAGGGCGATAAGGACAGGCATTGAATTTTCATTTGCTGACAGAAATATAAAAATAACCTGTTCAATGGGTATTGCTTCATATCCTAAAGACAGCAGCAGCTATGATGAAATATTCTCTCAGGCAAATCTTGCCCTGAGGATAGCCAAAAACAAGGGCGGAAACAGATATGTAATATATGATGTAGAAAAGCATGGACGTCCTGATGATTATTCTGAAAAATCCGGAACAGTAAAAAGCAAGGTCGGATTTGTAAGCAGTATATGCGAGGAAATATTTACGGCACAGGACAACATAATAAATGATGTACTCAGACGTATTGCCGAAATGTTTGAAACAGATGCGATAAATATATATTTCGGCAGGGAAGTAAAATGCATATACAGTACAGCTGAACGGTTGAATGACAATGCTGAATATTTCATAAATGGAGAATATTCAGCTAATTTCAACAGTGACGGTGTATTTGCAGTTGATAATACAAATATGCTTGAGGGACGCTCTCAGGAGGCATTTCTTTATTTTTCTGAAAATAATGTAATGAGTGTTCTGCAATGCTTAATATACGATAATGGACAGATAAAGGGCATTATTTCATATGAGCTTATCGGACATTCAAAGAAATGGTCTGATACGGATATAAATTATCTCACAATAGTGAGCAGAGCAATTTCAAATAACATATTAAAAAATAACAGTTTTTGAGAGGATGGTTAAATATGCTTGAAAATTTAAAAACTTATTCAGAACATGATGTTTCAAAAACAGAGCTTACTGAAATGAGCATGAAGCTTTCACAGCTTGAGCAGACAGTCAAGACAAACGGTATACCGGTTATCATTCTTTTTGAGGGCTGGAGTGCGTCCGGCAAAGGCGAAATGATTTCCCGACTTATACGCTGCTGGGACCCGAGAAGTTTCAAAGTGCTTACAATTCGTGATGCCTCTGAAGATGAAAAACGCCGTCCGTTTATGTACAGATTCTGGAAAAACATTCCGCCAAAGGGAATGTTCTCAATTATGGACAGAAGCTGGTACAGAGATACTGTCCATGAGTATATGAACGATAAAATATCAAAGAATGAGTTCTATAAGCGTATACAGGACATAAATACTTTTGAAAGACAGCTCTCTGATGACGGATATGTTATAATCAAATTTTTCCTTAATGTATCAAGGGACGAACAGAAAAAGCGTATTGATAAATTGCAGAATTCAAAGCTTACAGAATGGCGTGTAAATAAGAATGATATTAACAACAATAAGAATTATGACAGCTGGCAGAAATGGTATGATAAAATGATGACAGAATCAAATACAGCTTACTGTCCATGGCATATAATTGCGGCTGATGAAATTCAACAGGCTGTATTCTGTATGTATGATACAATAATAAAACTGCTTGAAGCAAAGGCTTCCGGAAAATCCGATAAATTTCCGCAGTTTGATACAATTGATGTTCCGAAGCAGGAGTTTCCGGTAATTCATATGCCTAAGCTTTCTGAAATTGATTTGTCAAAATCATTTCCCGAGGATATGTATCGTGAGGAACTCAAAGAACAGCAGAAAATTCTCTCAAAGCTCCATAACAAATGCTATATAAAGAAAAAGCCTGTAATAATCTGCTATGAGGGTTGGGACGCAGGCGGAAAGGGCGGAAATATAAGACGTGTTACAAATGCTCTTGACCCGAGAGGATATGAGGTTATACCAATATCCGCACCCGATAAGCAGGAGATTTCAAAGCACTATCTATGGCGTTTCTGGAATAAACTCAATAAGGACGGACATTTCACAATATTTGACAGAACATGGTACGGTAGGGTTATGGTTGAACGCATTGAGGGTTTTACTCCGCTTGCAAGATGTGATGAGGCATATCAGGAAATAAATGAATTTGAAAAACAGCTTGCCGACTGGGGAACGGTTATAGTAAAATTCTGGCTGCATATCGACAAGGACGAACAGCTTGCAAGATTTACATTAAGACAGAATACTCCCGAAAAACAGTGGAAAATTACAGAGGAGGACTGGCGAAACCGTGAAAAATGGGACGCATATGAAAGTGCTGTCGATGAAATGATTGAGAAAACCTCAACCGAATATGCACCATGGACAGTAATCGAGGGAAATGACAAAAAATTTGCAAGAATAAAGGCTATCAAAACCATAAATGAAGCAATAAGGAATTCCCTTGAATAGCGGCAGCGGCGAGTCGCCGTCTGCAATTTTCAGTCAATATTCTTCTCTGAGTAGGTCAATTATATGCGACTTATCCTGCATAGCGATATAGTGTCAACATAAAAATTCAATCTTATCCAAGCGGTCGGGTAATGTGCAAAATGCAACAATTAAGCTAAAAACGAAATTAAAAGTTTTTTGCCCAGCTTTTTTTCAAAAAAGCTGGTGGTTTCCAAAGGCAAAGCCTTTGGTCGCTCGAATGAGCGAAATG
>JBJEQS010000184.1:1467-10724 GCA_051881875.1 Oscillospiraceae bacterium | reverse complement strand
AAAACTTTTATTTTGTGGTTGTTTTTTATCTTAAATTTTCTGTCGAACTCACGTTTTTTACCTACCCGAAAATTTTTATAAGGCAGAGTTTTTATGCTGACACTACAGTTATATGCGAGGTAAGTCAAATATAATTTATTCCCACAAAGAAAAATATTGACTAAAAACCGGAAGCGGCACCTTGCCGCCAGCTTTTTTGAAAAAAAGCTGGGCAAAAAACTTTTGGTTTCGGATTTAGTTTGATAGTTGCATTTTGTACCTACCCGACCGCTTTTTATGCTGATATATGGTTATTTGTCAGGTAAGTTGCATATAATTTATTCCCACAAAGAAAAATATTGACTAAACACCGGAGGCGGCACCTTGCCGCTTATTCAGCGACAGCATCAGCAGAAGAATCTTCATTCTGTATGTCATCAGCAGAAACGTTTTCATTCTGTACGTTATCAGCAGAAGAATTTTCATTCTGCATATCATCAGTCTGAACATTCTCCTCAATATTTTCAGCAGGGGAGTCCTCATTCTGATTATCCGCAGGAGCGTCTGCGTTTTCATCAGGGGTTTCATTTTCCTCCTGATTATCAAACGGAATTACATCGGTATTGATTTCATCAAAGAATGACTGGGCTTCATCTGATAATTCATTTACCTTTTCACTGCCTGATGAGAAAAGATTTTTAAAGAAATTAACGATTGCTTCCCATATCCTGACAAACCAGTTTTTTGCTTCCTCACTGTTAGCGATTTCCGAAGCTGCTCCTGTAAGTCTGTCCTTGAAATTCTGTAAAGCTTCTGAAAAATCAGCTTTATCGTAATCGAGTTCACTGAATTTTTCAGCTAATTCTTTAAGCTTATCAAGCTGTTCATTTGTAAGATTGAGATTGTATTCATTTGTTACATTGATTACAATATCATTGATTTTCTGTTCATCAATATTATTTTCATCAATTACTTCCTGTTTAATATCATTCAATGCCTGTAAAACATCGCTCTGTTCATTTTCGGCATCATCAGAGATTTCAGCTGAAAGTACAAGTTCTTCACTTGCAAGCTGTTTTTTATCCTCATCAAGCGTGGTTTCTGTTGCCGATTCATATGCCATCATAACGCCTGTCAGAGCACCTGTACCCGATACTTCAAAAGGAGCAGTTGCAAGAACGTTACAGTTCTGAATACCTGCTGTCAGGAGAGCATTTCCGAGCATATCAGCGGTAACCCATGTAAGATTTGCAGTCTGAACGAATACTCCTCCTGATGTTGTCGGCTCAATATATGCACAGCTGTATGTATGAGTACCGATTATACTGTCGGCAACAATGCCTTCAAGATATCTTCTTTCGTCCTGATTGTTTATTTCTATAACATTTACCTTAGTTTCATCTGTATTGAAAAATTCAAATATTTTAGCTTTCTGGGCATCTGAAAGGTCAGCACCTATTGTTACAGTGCGGACAGAGTCTGCAAAAGCAGTTATGAATGATGAAGATATAACTGCAAGTGAAACAGCACCTGTCAGTAAAGTCTTTAAAAATTTGTTCATATGTAAAATCTCCTTTTATTTTATAATGAATTTTTCTGTGTATGTCTGTATTATAATATTATAATGCTTTTTTACTGTGGTGTCTATTGATATGATTAAAAAAATATGCACTGCAATGTGAAAAGTTTTAGGCAATAGCTACATAAAAATATTACGGAAGCTGACTGATATAATGTTTAAGTATGGCAATATATTCCTCGGCGGAGCGTGGGAGTGGTTTGCCTTTTTTTGAAATTATGTTTATATCCTGCTTCGGAGAATTGACTTTATAGTATACGCCATGATAGCATATATTAGAATATTTTATGAATAATTCAGGGACAAATACAACTCCCATTCCTGAAAGCATGAATGAATATATTGTTTCAATATGGTTGGCATGGAAAGGTATATCGGGTGTGAAGCCGAATGTTTCACCGAATATTTTTTTCAGTTCATTATTTGAATATCTGCTCTTGTGGAGTATGAATTTTTCGTTTCTGAATTCGGATATATCAACTGATTGGGCAGAAAAATATCTCATGGTTTTGTTTTTTATGTCATTGGCAGATAATCTGAAATCAGAGAGCCTGCGGTTTATCGGATTATTTTCGCAGACGGCTATATATGTAGTGTCATGAAAAAGAGGTTCGCAGTCAAACAGTTCATCTGTGAATTTTCCGGGTGAAATTGCTATATCAGCCGTTCCGTTTATCAGCATATCACCAAGATTATAAAAACAGCTGTCATAAATACATACATCAATATTGCTGAATTTATTTCTGAAAATATTTATGCAGGGAATGATTATGCATGATGAGGTGAATGGTGTGGAAGCGATATTCAGAGTACCTGATTTGAAATCGGATATAGCAGCGAGTTCATTTTGCATCTGTTCATTATGCATTACTATTTCTCTTGCGTGTTTCAGAAAAACATTTCCTGCATGAGTAATCTGAAGCGGAGTGGTACTTCTGTCGAAAATCTTTATGCCGAGCTGATTTTCCAGCTTTGATATTACCTGACTGAGTGCAGGCTGAGTTACAAAAAGCCTCTTTGCTGCTTTGGAAAAGCTCTTTTCCTGTGCTACAGCTACAGCATATTCTATCTGTTGCAAATTCATAGAATAATTCCTCTTTTTATTTATTTTTAATATATAATGATTTTTTTGTCATTATATATACCATATAAAGCTTGACAAACAGTGAATTTATATGTATAATTTAAGTAATGAAAAATTTATTGGAGGAGTGTATTAAAATGGGTATAGTTGAGAAATTCAATGATGTCAGCAGAACAGCCAGTGAAAAGGCTAAAAGTGTGTCTGAACTTAACAATCTTAAAAGAAAAATTGCGTACGAAGAAGAAAGAATTAATGAAATTTTTACTGAAATAGGCAAGACATACTATAAAAATCCTAAAGGTGACGTTGCTGTACTTAATGATTTCTGCAAGGATATTGATGACCGCAGACGCAGAATCAAGAAGATGAAATATGAAGCAAATGATATGCGTGGTCAGAAACAGTGTCCTAAGTGCAAAGCTGTTGTGAATGTAAAGTACCAGTTCTGCGGCGTATGCGGTTCAAAGATTCCTAATATTGAAGATATTTCAGTTGATTCATTGTTCACTGAATAATCTGTGATAAGCTTTGAAAGATAATATAATATGATACTTATTGAAAAAAGGTGCTGATGTATTTTCAGCACCTTTTGTTTTTTTTACTCTGATAATTCTGCCCATTCGTCAAACATTTCATTTGAAAGTTCTTTCAGACGATTTATTTCGGTGCATTTTTCATTCATTAATTCAAAGTCAGAATATATTTCCTCATGGGTTATTTCCTCACTCAGAATATCTATTTTCTCCTGAATTTCCTCCATTTCGGCTTCAAGCTGTTTTATCCTGTTTCTTTTCTGAGCTTCAAGGCTGCGTTGTTCTTTTGAGCGATAAGCCTGAATTTTTTTTTCTTCAGCTTTTTCAGCCTGTTTGATAAGTCTGGCATTTTCCTCTGCGGCAAGCCTTTCAGCCTCACGTTTTTTTGTGATATTAAGATAGTTGTCGAAATTTCCTTTGAACACTTCAACATTATTGGGAGTTATTTCGATTACCTCGGAAGCAATTTTATTTATCAGGTATCTGTCATGAGAAACAAATATTACAGTGCCGTCAAATTCTTCAAGAGCCTGTTCTATAGCCTCTTTTGAACTAAGGTCAAGATGGTTTGTAGGTTCATCAAGTATAAGGACGTTTCCTTTTTCGAGCATCATAAGGGCGAAACATAATTTGGCACGTTCACCGCCGCTGATAACACCGATTTGCTTGAATACATTCTCACCTGTAATTCTGACCAGACCAAGAAGGCTTCTTATATCAACCTCATTCATGACAGGGTAGCGGCTGTGAAGCTCCTCCATTACTGTATTGAGCGGATTGAGATGAGTGCTTTCCTGTTCAAAATATGATATGCGGACATTTGAAGCCCATCTTACAGTGCCTTTGCTGTGCGGAACGATATTTTGGATTATCTTTAAAAGAGTTGACTTGCCGATGCCGTTGTCACCTATTATGGCAACTTTGTCGCCGCATTTTACTTCAAATGAAACATCATCAGCGAGTATTTTTTTTGATTCTCCTGAACCGGCAGCAATATCTATATTTTTTACAGTAAGCAAATCGAAAGGCGGCTTTACTGCATATTCAAATTTAATTTTTGCATTCTTGGTATATTCGACAGGTTTTTCGATGCGTTCCATTTTTTCGAGTGCTTTGACACGGCTTTTGGCACTTTTGGAGGTAGATGCACGGGTGATGTTTTTTGCGACATACTCCTCCATTTTTGCGATTTCTTTCTGCTGGAGTTCATATTCCTTTTTCTGACGGGTAACGGCTTCATTTTTCAGATGCGTATATGCCGTATAGTTTCCTTTGTATCTGGTCAGGACTCCGCCTTCAATCTCGCATATGGAGGATACTGTCCTGTCAAGGAAATATCTGTCATGGGATACGACCAGCAAAGCACCTTTATAATCTTTCAGATAATCTTCAAGCCATGCTACTGTTTTGAAGTCGAGGTGGTTGGTAGGTTCATCGAGTATGAGCAGATTTGGATTTTCGAGGAGGAGTTTTGCGATTGCAAGACGGGTTTTTTCTCCTCCGCTGAATCCGGAAATTTTTCTGTCAAAATGGGATTCATTGAAACCCATTCCGTTGAGTATGGTTTTTATTTTTACATCGGTATTGTAACCGTCATTTACTTCAAAGTATGACTGGAGAGCAGAATATTCATCGGCAAGGCTTTGATTTACATGATTGTTTTCTGACATAAGCTTTCTGATTTCGTTCATTCTCTCGGCAGCACTGTCAAGTTTTCTGAAAACGCTTTTCATTTCTTCAAGAACAGTGCTTTCCTTATCAAGGCCGCCCATCTGTTCAAGATAGCCGACAGATGTGCCGGAGGAAAATGAAACTATCCCGTCAGCCTCGGTGAAGCGGTCGGGGATTTCTCTGCCTGTTATTATTTTCAGGAGAGTGGATTTGCCGCAGCCATTTTGTCCGACAAGACCTATTCTGTCATTTTCATCTATTGAAAGGTTTATATTTTTAAGCACCTGACTGCCGTTATAGAATTTGTTAATATCTTTTACGCTGACAAGCATGAGTATTTACGGAAAAAAATCCGTTTGTTCTCCTTTCCAAAATTGTATTGCTTTAAAGAAAATTATTATTGTTAAGACTGTTTATAAAAGGTTCAAAGCGGCTGAAAACCTGTCTTTCAAGAGGGGAGGTCAGGAATTTGTTGCGTTGGTAGAGAATTTTCATTCTTTCCTCACGCACCTTTGCAGCCGAATAGGATATATCACACATTTCGGATATTTCCTGTGCTGAATGGAGGTTAAGTCCCCAGAGTACGCAGGCGGGAGCGAGAAGTCTTACAGCAAAGCTGTCGGCTTCTTTTTCATTTTCGGGTTTTACAGCAGTATGTCTGGTACTTCGCTGATAGTAGCCGTCTTTCATTTCGTGTCCGAGCAGAATATGCCCGAGTTCATGTGCGATAGTAAATCTGTTTCTTCTGCGGTTTTCGCTGTCGTTATATATTATGTACCATGCCGAGCCGTCAAAGATGCTTACACCGCTTTCATTTGGTTTGAGTTCGTTTACTGAACTGTTGCATATAACTTTGATTCCCATTTTTTTAGTTATGGGGGTCAGCTGAACGGGAACGGAGGATATATTGAAATCAATAAGGCATTGCCATGCAGCGTTGCGGCAGTGGCGATATTTTCCATAAATCAAATTGAAATCATTCATTTGCCGTAAGGCTGAGCTTAGAAATTTTCTTTGCTTTCTTCGGCGGACTGGAGAGCTGAAAGTCTTTCTTCTGTAATATCCTTGATTTCAGCTTCTGAAAAATCATTGCTTTCTTCTGCAGTGTTTGCGGCTCTGTAAATTCTTCTCTTGCCGTAATCAGAAATTTCTTCGGGCAGACATTCGTCATTGATTTTCTTTGTGAAGTTCATAAAGAATGAGATAATGCTTCTTCTCTGTTCAGCCTTGAGGTTTACAAAAGCTTCGATAAACTTGACATCGAACATATCGAGTCTGTATTCGCCGGCGAGATTCTGAAGAACATCACTGTTATCAATAATCATATTTCCTGTACCATATCTGAGCCACTGTTCATTTACATTGAAAACCGAACATATAGTTTTGATATGACGGTCGAGTATTTCTCTTTTGCCGACCTCCATCATACCGATAGTTGACTGAGCAATACCAAGAGCTGCACTGAATTCTTTCTGATTCATATTTCTGTATTTCCTTACCTGTTTTACTCTGTCCTTTAACATAATTAACAATCTCCTTTTAACTGTAAAAGTTTATGGCAAAACGCTTCAAAATGTTGATGTGTCAAGCAATTGCCATAACTAGAATTATATTACCATAAATCCGAAAACAAGTCAAGGAAAAGCTGAATATTTAAAATTATTTTTTAACAAAATGTCTATTTCTGTTTAAGAAAGAAAAAACATATTGAAAGTGGCAGTTGACAAAACTGAAATATTGTGATAATATATAATCACTTTAGAGAGTGAGGTGCTTGTTCTGTTGAAACAGTCTTTTATCTGCGGATTGGAAACCGGCTTCAATCCGTTTGAGGAGGAAAACTGTAATGATGAAAAATTCAGGGATATATTGAAGTGCATGAGGAGAATAATAGACTGTGAACTTACACAAAGACAGAAACAGATTGTTCTTATGTACTACCATGAAAACATGAATGTGACTGAAATAGCCGTAAGCCTTGACATAAGTCCTTCAACAGTTTCAAGAAGTCTTGCACGTTCAAGGAAAAATATATTCAGAATACTTAAATACTATTTTTAAAGATTGATTTTTAATGATAAATATCTGATTGACTTATTCAGAAATATGATGTATAATATTAAAGTATTTGAAAAAAATTATTTTTTGGAGGAATTATAAAATGTCATTGGGCAAAAAAATTATTGCTTCACTTGCTGCTCTTACCCTTGCAGTTTCCGCCTCAGGCTGCGGAACGGGAAAAGGTACTGCATGGGCTGCACGCTATGAAGATTATGAAGTAAATGCAGGTATATTCATCTATTATGAAATGTCAGCATACTATGAGGCTGCAAACAAGGCCAAGGAAGCTGATGAAAATCTTGATACAACTGATAAAAAGGCTCTCAAAGCATCAGTCATTGACGGCAAGGATATGCTTACATGGATTCAGGACGATGCTACTGACAATCTCAGAAAATATCTTGCTGTTCAGGCGGAATTCGATAACAGAGGTCTTGAACTGACTCAGGAAGAAATTGATGAAATAAATGAATCGGTTGACGGCTCATGGGATTACTATGGAAGCTATTACGAGGAAAACGGTATCGGCAAGGAATCATTTAAAAAGATTACAGAACTTTCATACAAGAGTGAAGCACTTTTCAAATCATATTACGGCGAGGGCGGAACAGATGAAGTTTCAATGGACACAGTAAAGGATTATTACGATGAAAATTATGCAAGAGTCAAATATATAACTCTCAGCCTTAATGATACAGATGGCAATGCTCTTGATGATGACACAAAGGCTGAACGAAAGAAGATGGCAGAGGAATTCGTTGAAAGAGCAAACAAGGGCGAGAATTTTGACAGCCTTATTGCAGAATATGATGAATATATTGCAAAGCTTGCCGAAGAAGCCGCCGCTGCTGAAACAGCTGAAACGGAAGCCGCTGAAACAACTGCGGAAACCGAATCAGAGGAAACTACAGCTGAAACATCTGTATCAGCTGAAAATACTGATGAAACAGCAGAAGCTCTTGAATCGGAAGAAGTTACTGTAACAGAGGCAGAAGCCGCAAATGATGAAGCAAAAGAAACTGCCGAAACAGAAGCGTCAAAAAATGAAACTGCTGAAACAGAAGAAACATCTGCTGAAACAAAAGTATCAGAAGAAAAAACAGCAGAAACAGAGGAAACATCTGCCGGAACCGATGAATCAGAAGAAACTGCTGAAACAGAAGAAAACTCCTATGCTAATGAAAAAATCATAAAGAAAGGTTCAGATGATTCATATACACCATCAGAAAAGGTGAACAAAGCCATATTTGAAGCTGAACAGGGCAAGGCATTCTTTGTTGATGATTCTGATGAAAACAGCAATTACTATGTTGTTGTAAGATATGATATTCTTGAGAGAACTGACCTTTTTGAAGGCGATGGTCTTACATCAATTCTTCGTGAAATCAAGGGTGATGAGTATGATGAAAAACTCCTTGCAATAGTTACTCTTGAAAATATCGTGAAAAATCAGTCAGCATATAAGCGTTATAATCCTTTTGATTTTGAAGTATAATTGATTTTATAAGAATTTTACAGAGATGCTCTGCGTTATCGGCAGGGCATTTCTTTTTCTTTGGATAATATTGTATGTACAAAAAAGTCAGAGGTTTTTTGTGCATAATTAACATATATTTATTTTTTTATAAAATTTTTTTGAAAACACTCGACATTTATGTGTTTTTTGGATATAATATACTTATTAACTGTTGATTACAATTATTTTATTACGAAAGGGAGTTTTTAATAATGGACGCAAGCATAAAAAATGTAATTTTTCAGAAAATACAAAGAACAGGAGCAGCTCTTACAGCGAATAATATGGAATATCATTACGCTGAAAGAAAAGAAGATGTTCCGAAAATCGTTGAAAGCCTTCTTAGCAATGGAGATGTAGTTTCTACAGGCGGTTCAGTATCACTCAAGGAAACAGGCGTTATTGATTTGCTTAAATCTGATAAATACAAATATCTTGACAGGGAAGCAGTTGGTGTTGACAAGGTAGAACAGCTCTATCGTGCAACATTCTCAGCAGATGCTTACCTTTGCAGTGCAAATGCAATTACAGAAAATGGTGAAATATATAATGTTGACGGAAACAGCAACCGCATAGCTGCAATAGCATTCGGTCCTAAGTCCGTTATAATTGTTGCCGGATATAACAAGATAGTACGCAATATCGAAGAAGCAAATGCAAGAGTAAAGAGCCTTTGTGCTCCGTCAAATACAAAAAGACTTGGCTGTGCTACATACTGTAATGAAAACGGTCAGTGCCTTGGACTTTCCGAAAACAAAGGCGGATTTACAGCAGGCTGTGCTTCAGAAGCAAGAATCTGCTGTAACTATATGATTTGTGCTCATCAGAAAATCA
>JBJEQS010000184.1:0-1367 GCA_051881875.1 Oscillospiraceae bacterium | reverse complement strand
GAAGCAAGAATCTGCTGTAACTATATGATTTGTGCTCATCAGAAAATCAAAAACAGAATCAAGGTTATTATTGTAGGTGAGGAACTCGGATATTAATTTGATATTCACTTGTATATACATAAAAATAAGGCTGGAGATTAAATCTTCAGCCTTTTGTATTTACTGCAATGGTACGGACAGCAAAACAGTTGCTTCTGTCGGTTCATCAACAGGCGGAGCTGTTTCCTCAGTTTCCTGACTGTTGCTTTTAAGTACTGTTACTATAAAACCATCTGTATTGTTTCCTGATACATAATATTCACTGTTCTTCGGAACATATACAGATGTATCACCATCATTTTCAGCCTGTATATAGTATACTTCATATGCCGAGCCGCCGGCTGTTATTTCAAGATGTTTTGTATCAAATGTGTATGATTTAAGCAGTTCAAGATATTCCTCAAGGCACAGATTACATTCATGCATATACCATGCGTGAGGTATGCCGACATATCTGAAATGATAGGAACGTGCAAGTATATCGGTTGCATATGCTTTATCCTCGGTATATCTCTGGACAAGTCCGTATTTGTATGAATTTTCATAAATCCATGAGAATACTCCTGTATTTTCAAGGACTGAAATTTTCATATCATCGGTAACAACCTTGAAATCAACGGCATATCCGGTATGATGTTCGGAAAGTCCGACCGTATCTTTTGAGTATTTTGTTTCAATCATCTCATTCTGCTTTTCTTCATCTCTGTATCCTGATGTTACGGTTACATCATAGCAGCCGGTTGCATCATAGAAATCGCTGAGCATACTGTCAACGGCATATACCACAGTTTCACACAATTTGAGATTGACATAATCCGTCACACGATATTTTCTTTCCGGTTTGAACGTGAAAGTAGTAAGCTCGCTTTCCATATCAGGAAATGTGCTTGGGTGCGTCTTGTTTACCAGTGAGAGTTCGCCTTTATGGATAAGGTCATATGAAAGACTGATGGGCTTGTACATATTTGTATCAATTTCCGTATATACTTCATCTGCTTCCCCTGAATTATGATGGTCTATAACAGGTTCAGTTTCCATAACGGAATATGAACTTGAAAAAGGTTCTTGATTTTCCGTATCACTCATGCTTGCAAAATTTCTTCTGAGATAGTCTATGCATAGTATTGCAAGTATCAGACCGATAAGAGTAATTATTATCCTCGGATAACTTATTTTTCTGTTTGCCATTTCCGTACCTCTTGTTTTTATTTATTTATATAATATGATATAACAAATCCATCAAAAAGTCAATATGGATATTTTGATGTTACATGGTTTTTGAATGAGTAAACAAATTATGAATAAATCAATAATATTTAAGGTTTCTT
>JBJEQS010000183.1:0-2472 GCA_051881875.1 Oscillospiraceae bacterium | reverse complement strand
GCTTTTGAAAAAGCTTGACCAAAACTTTTATTTTTGGTTATCGAACTCACGTTATGAAATATCAGCCTGATTTATATTTTCAGCTATGAAATCACATAATTCTCTGGCAGTTTCATATCTGGCAGCTTCAGCATATACCATTATGCTTTTGCCTGAGCGGGAAGGCTGGATTGACACATTCCCGTCTTTTGAAGATATAACAGAACCGTCCGGTGATATGAGCGAATATGAATATAGTTTCTGCATTATTTCAGCAGGTGATTTTTCAATGCTTATAAATTTTGATGATGATGCATAATCAGGCAGTAAATCAACGGCAGCGGCAAGGGACAGATTTCTCTCCGACAGTATCCTGATAATTTCAGCCATGAGAACAAGTCCATCTGTAAAAAAATTTTCATATGGTTCGTCGCCTGAATATACGGATATTCGGCGGCTGTATTTTTCTGCAAGCTGATTTAACCTTGATGATGCACCGGCAGGAACGATTATATCATAACCTTTTGCAAAAATATTATCACAGCAGAGCATTATGAGTTTTTCATGGAATACAAAACCTGATTTTTCAGAATATGCAGAAATTTTTCTGCCGTCTGATGAGATGTTGAAAACGATTGAATTCATCATGTCAGATTTCATTTCTCTGTTTTTGAGGAGATTCCGGCATAATTCTGAAATAATTCTGTCAGATGAATTGACGGATATTGTAAAATTGATATTTTCTGGGATTATATCATTAAGATATTTAAAATATATGCTTCTGTATACAGAAATGTTTTCTGAACTGCCGTATTCATTATATGGTACATATGCGGAATTATCATGGTTGATAGAATATTCAAGGGCGGATTGTTCAGCAAAATCAAGTGGAGTACCATTTTCAGCAAATGGTATTATCCTTGTTATGTTTCCTGATTGTATATATGCACCGCCATCCGCATTAAGATGTTTTATTGCATAATCAACCTCACATGGAATACATTCACCGATATACCATGAATATCCGCCGGCTGTCTGTATTCCGTTTCCGAATGAGTGAGCGAGTACATTTGAGGCATTGCCTGAACTGTAACCGATTATAAAGCGTTTTTCGCATTTTCCGAAAGATATTCCGGCGGATAATGCAGTGTGCGGTGTTATAACAGCATTTGTTTCACCGCATATGCCATTTTCATCAATTTCGATTTCAAATGAGTGACCATATTTAAGATTATAGGATATGGTTTTGCCTCTGCCCGTATTTTTGCAGTTCCATACGCTTGCATTAGCTTTTACAACAGTATTTTCACCAATAACAGCATTTTCACCGATAATGCAGTTTTCATTTACAGATGATGAATTGAGCAGGACGGCATTGCGGCATATGACCGCATCAGAACAGGTTACTCCGTCACCAATATATGCACCGTCCATTATTATGCAGCTGCGTATGGTGGAATTTTTTCCGATTTTCACATTATTGCCTATAACGGATAAGCCGTCAATGACAGTATCTTTTTGTGCGGATACATTATCTCCTATGCAGATAAGACCGGATACAGCTGCATTTTTTAAATCGCATGAACCATGAATTATATTACCTTCAAGCGTCCTGTGACCGAATATATCTGCTGTAACTGAATTGCATAGTATATCATGCTGGCATTTCATGTAGTTTCTGATGCTGTTTATAGGACAGAAGTATCCTGTACATTCATATCCGAATACTGAAAATTTTTCAGCGATAAGCCGGTTGAGAAATTCTGCCGATATTTCACCTGAATTCGTGATAAGTCTGAATATTTTCGGAGATACAATATATATTCCTGTATCGGCGGAGGATATGCAGTTGAAATAAGACGGATTATCATGGAATGATACTGCACTTTTATCTTTATCAGTAAATACTGCACGATAGTTGCTGCATTCGCTGACAGATTGGGTTATTACAGTTAAATCGCAATTATTCTGATTGTGGAATTTCAAAGCATTTTCAAGGCTGTAGCTATACAGTGTATCAGCATTAATGAGCAGTACCGGTTCATTGTCCGGTATATCGGATATATCATATGAAATGGAAAAATTGTCAAGCGGATTGTATGAAAAATAGTCTTCAATTGCTTCTTTTTTATGGACGGTAGATATAACGGCATTGGAAAATCCGTTTTTCCTGAGCATATCAACAGTATATTCGATGACAGGCTTTCCGCATATTTCGAGGAGGGGGACAGCATATGAGCAGGTGAGAGGTTCAAGCCTTCTGCCGTTATCTGTTGAGAAAATACATGGTATCATAATAGTAGCCTCCTGATATTTTGATTTAGTTATAATACATTATTGCCGCTGTTTTCCATGATATTCATATGCTTATGCAGATTATTATGAAAAATAATTTTATTATTTCACAGAAATTACACAATTTTATGTTAGAATATTTTTAATATAACGTGAGTTCGATAGATTTATTTTGTAATGGCGAACTATATTCGCCAG
>JBJEQS010000182.1:0-2481 GCA_051881875.1 Oscillospiraceae bacterium | reverse complement strand
ATTTACATCACCATATATTATAGATGAAAGTTTTATATCATTAACTTTCAAATCATCAATAACCTTCCATTCGTTTGCACTATCCTGAACAAATACACGGATAAAATCAAGCTCATCATTCTGATTTAAATTCATAGTTTCATCAATTGGTATTTTCCATTCCACAATACCACCATTGAATTTACAAGTCACTCCGCTGTAATCATCACCGCTGAAATATACAAATCCATTGCTTGCATAATAAATCCATGTCTGATTTTCTGTGGTTTTGCTTTTCCATTGCAGATTATAAACAGGAGATTTTGCAGTATTTGGAACGCCAGCACATATGTATATATAATCCTTGTCAGACTTCATATATACCTTGCTTTTGTCTGATTCCGCTATTAAATCTTTATCCTGCCATTCTCTTGCACCAATAAATCCATCAATAAAAATTCTGCCGTTATAATCGTAAATTATGCCGTTTGAAGCCTTGTTTCCCGATTCATAAAAATTCTGATTTTCAGCATTTAAATCTTCTTTTACTGTAACAGTACCAAGATAATTCGCTCCGAGTGAACTGTTATAAACGTTGTTATTAGCAAATTGTACCGTTCTTTTGGTATCTTCGGCATCAGCTTTTCCGGCTGTCAGTTTCAGATAAATATTCCAGTCGCCTGTCTCTATATCTGACGGAAGTTTTAAATTCAATTCTTCTGAAACTGTTTCTGTTGAAAACCATTCTCTGTCATCAATATCAGTATCGCAAATCATATATTTTCCGTCTTTTTCAAGAATTACCTCAGAATTCTGAGATTTTATCGGATTTGCAAAACCTGTATTTTCAACTTTGAAAGTCACTGTAACATCTCCGCCCTGTTTTGTTTCAGACGTCAAATCGCTGTCACGCAAAACAAATCTGTAACCAATATGGTCACGCATAAACTGATACACAGTTTCACCATAATATGCTGAATTATCGCAATTTTGTATATTCAAATCAGCTGTATAAATATACTCTTTATATAAATTCCAGATATTTGAATTGATATAACTCAAATGTGTGTCATACATTTCTGCAATTGAATTCTGTGGCAAATATGTATCATACTGTTGTGCAAATTCAATATTTCCTGAAAATTCACCGCCATAATAAGCGTGTGTCATCTGCTTTTTCATAAATTGTACAGATTCTTTTCTTGTTGGATTAATATATGTTCCCAAATCAGTATCAGAACCCATATATCCATCATTATATAAACCAATTCTTGCAGCATTTGAACCGATTTCAGTTATATATTCAGCTATTTCATCTGTTTCAATTTCTGCCCATTCGCAAATAATATTCGGAGTTCTGACAGTAACAGAAATGCTTTTTGGAACTATTTTCAAAAGCTCATCAAGAAGCCTTGCTTTATATTCAACAGATGTAAATTTACCGCTGTGCTGTTCTCCCCATGCACCGACAAATCCGCTTTCGACATACATAATAATATCTTCATAGTCATTTATAAAACCATCATCAGCAATCTGATGAATATGGTCAAGAATCTTTTCAAATGTTTCGGGTTCGGGGTTTGATATACCATTTGCATCATAACGGAAACGCAGTCCGACTGTACTTCCGTTTTTCCTGCAATTTTCCAGAGTTCCACGAATACCCTTGAAAAAGCTCTCATCAAGGTCATAATCTTTTTCGCCGTTTATACCGCTTGAAAATGCCCCTATATCCACAAACAAAACGACTAAATTTCCATTCGGATTTTTTACAGGAGTATCATTCGGCTTGCACTCATACCATACAGCTGAAGTATATCCTGCACCGGGATTATTTATTGTTGATACTGTTTCAGTATAATCAATTCCTGAATCCTTTAATATTTCTGTTTCAGCATTTACGCTTATCGGCATTATGCATATACCGATTGCAATTGCTGATAAAAATGTAAGTTTTCTTTTCATTAATTATATTTCTCCATGATTTATGTATTCATATAATGAATAAAAGTGATTTCATGTCATTTTCTCCTGTTTTATAATTTCATTCGCAGATAAACCATATCAACCAGCTGAACACCACACTCATAAATAGGATGGTCATAATTCTCTGTAAAGAAATTTTTAATAATATGAGAACGTGTAAAACCGCATTTTTCATAAAACGGAACAGTCAGAGGACTGTCTCCTGTTCCAACCTGAAGTATCATATACTGACCAGTATATTTCTGAATAATAAAATCAATCAGAGCTTTTCCGTATCCTTTTCCCTGATATTCAGAAACAACTGCAATATTCTTTATTTCAAGAATATTATTTCCTTCATCAGTCACAACACATTCAGCTTTTACACCATTGTCTTCAAGAACAAACATTGTACCAGTATCAAGATAACGATATATCATATCTTCCTGCTCATCAGCCAATAACAACAGAACAAGATACTGAGAACTTGTTCTCATAGACGATTTAAGAGCAAATGAGAGTGAGAAATATAAATCA
>JBJEQS010000181.1:0-2498 GCA_051881875.1 Oscillospiraceae bacterium | reverse complement strand
TTGAAACAGAATTCTCCGTTTAAATTTTTTTCAGCAGGTTGACATATTTCAGAAATTGATGTATAATAATAAAAAAGAGGCACTGTTATCTGACAGTTGCTTCCTAAATACGATTAAAAAAAGTAACCGGTTAGATTGCGAGTCTTAGGCGGTTACTTTTTTTTTTTGCTATTTGAAACTTTATGATTACGTTTGAAACGGTCATACAGCTTTGATATTAATTCAATACAACTAAGTGTAAGAAATACAGCGTAAAGAATGTTCATAATTTCACCTCCCTTTTACAAGAGGTGAGCAACCGCCATAATAACAGTACCTTGCTTTAATTATACCATATCTTTGGAAATAGTGCAACACAAACATTAATATGCTTGAATATCCGCTTTTAACATTAATTAACACGCATCAAAATTTTCTATGTTTTCTGTTATGCTTTTCGGAATTGTTATAACAGCAAACCATGCGTCCATATCATCAGTATAATATTCAGGATTATTTCGTTCAATATCAATCATAAGAAGATTATTATTGATTATGCGGATATTATCGACTCCATAATAAAATGAACCGCTTGGTGACAGAATATATACAAAAACTGCTGTATTATTCTCAAAATACTCATCATCAAATGATTGGGTTATATTTTCAAATGAACCTTCTCCATGTTTTCCAAATTTTATAATTTCAGCAAAATCTGTTTTGAAGCTGTTCAGTTCATCAGGATTTTCGCACTTATAAACTGGTCGGAGATAAGGGTGTGATTTATAATCATGGTTATTATTTAAAGGAGTTTTATAATATGTAATATCGAACGAATAATCCACCCTTACCATATTGCTTGTATAATCATCAATACGCTGCACAGGTGATGGCTCTGAAATATTTCCAACAACATAATTCATTATCATAAGTGCATCTGAAGAAGTTATTCTGCCGTCCCTGTCCACATCGCCGCAGGCTTTCTGTTCATCTGAAAATTCTTTAATCCCCGTTATATTCTGCAATATGCAGAGGGCATCGGCAGATGAAACGATATTATCGCCGTTCAAATCGCCGTATGATATTTCCTCGTTCACGGCATATGCTGTCGGAAAATCCGAAACGGGCATTATGTATCCTGCTGCCAGATTTATTGCGACAACCGAAGTAAGCATAGTTTTCAGCATTTTTTTCATAAAAAGTTACCTCCATAAAATTATATTTCTATGTATAATACGCTTTATGTTGTGAAATGGTTGCATAAATTTAAAAAAATTTTTTTATCAGCAGTATTTATCATGTACTTCCTTGATTTTATCGGAAATGCTCAGGAATATATCGGTAAGTGACGGGTCAAAGTCAATTCCTCTGCCCTCGGCGATAATCTGCATGGAAAGCTCATGCGAAAATGAATCCTTGTAAGCTTTTTTTGATGTCAGTGCTTCATAAACGTCAACAATAGCCATAACTCTTGCGGAAACAGGTATTTCCTCGCCCTTGAGATTTTCCGGATAACCCTTTCCGTTCCATTTTTCATGGTGATAGTATGCCATATCCTTGGCAACATACAGAAAACGTGCGTCCGTTACCTGACTGATAATCTTTTCAAATGTTGCTTTGCCTACCTCGGTATGAGTTTTGATATGTTCAAATTCCGTCATTTCCAAAGCACCGTTTTTCATCAGGATTGTATCAGGCACTCTTATCATGCCGATATTATGCAGGGTAGCACCTCTTATAAGGTCGGCACAGAACTGCTTTGTGAATATATCCCTGTACTCATCATCGGCGGCGATTGCAGGAATGAATACTTCAAAATATTTTCGTGTCATATTTGTACGTTTTATGTCGCTGCCATCTCTTGAATTTATCAGTTCGGCTATGCAGGTGGTTATAGTATCCTGAAAAGTTTCAATCTGTTCGGTGCGTTCATCAATGAGAGTATGTATTTCATTTTTATAGAAATCGAGCTGTCTTTTATTTTCCGCGAGTTCGCATTTAAGGTAATTTATGCAGTCTGATATATCGCTCTTGCCATTTGCAACGGCACACGCCATATCATAGCATTTATCATATCCGCAGATACCGCAGTTTATATTTCTTGAAGCTTCATCATCTTTTTTCAGTGCAAGGAAAGCATTTTCGAGCTGTTCTTTGGGAATGTTATTATTTTCGAGCATTGTATCATCTCCATATCTGTCAAACTGATTAAAATATTCCGATTATTATTAATATTATACATTAATATAAATAAAAATGCAACTTATTTTTATGAAAAAAATTTTTTTGAAATTTATGCAACTATTTGATAACATGAAATGTATTATTATATAGAAAGAGAACCGCAAAACGAATTATGATTTTATTAATTTATTTTATGGAACGTGAGTTCGATGTTTCATTCTGCAGAGGCGACCAATGGTCGCCCGTTATGGTTTACTGGAAATTTCATCAGGCGGCTAAAAGCCGCCCAAACTTTTTTTGGAAAAAGTTTGACAAAAAACTTTTTTGAACGCCTT
>JBJEQS010000180.1:0-10898 GCA_051881875.1 Oscillospiraceae bacterium | reverse complement strand
ACACCTTCAAGGAGCAGACGCACCCTGCTATACAGTTTCACAATCATCTGCTTGAAGAGTTTCTTCTGGAGTGGCAGCTTCGCAGGATCGAGCTGCGAAACGGTACTATTACTAAAGAAGAATATGACGAGTGGATGTTCAATTTTCCTTCCACCTCAGACAATTGCGGCAAGTCAGAGTCTGAGCGCAAATGGCGCAGATAACGACAGCAGCCCCCGACACCACATTTCATTATGCGGTATCGGGGGCTGCTTTTTTGCTCCCTGTCGGGAACTATACGCTTTGCTGTCGCAAAGCGAAACAGGCGGCTTCGCCGCCGAATTAGTCGTGGCTGCGCCACAACTAACGCCATAGTACTTATGACATTGCCGACAGCTCTACAAGGAGCTGTCATCACCGCCGCAAGCGGCTATATCATAAGTACAGGCGCTCTCCGAGGGGCAGGCTTTCCCCCTGCACCCCCTCTAAGATGATGTCAGCTGATTAGCTCGTCCATCATCTCTATCAACGCAAACTCAAATTCTTCCTCGTCATATTTATCGAAATTCGGAATCATCTGCTTTATTATCTCAAATCCCGTGTTTGCATATTCTTCTGCAATACCATATACAACATTTGTATCGGTGATCTGATTTTCCTGACCGCTTTTGCGAAGTTCATCAACAGCCACGGAATAAATGAACGACATTAACGAATCCTTGCCTTTGGCAGAGTTTTCAAGGATAAATCCAAGTTTTGACTTTGAAGGTGTTCTCTCTCCCTTGTTCACTCCAAGAGCAAGAGCTATCATAAAAACATCCGCTCTTTCTCCGTTTGTTTTCATATTAAGCAGATCCACCCTGTCAAAATCTTCTATCAGATCCTTGTACTGATTTCCAATATAAAGTCTGTCAGCCATCAAATCACCTCATTCCCGTTGTTATCTCGTCTGTAACAAGCTTTGATACTGTCGATGCGGTACTGTCATTCAATACAGATTTTATTTCTTCCGAATACTCCGAAGGAGTAAACGCAAGAATGATCTGCTTTTTCTTGCTTATGTCAAGCAGCACCTGAGCAAAATTCTCTCTGTTTTCATCAGACACTCGTCCAACGGGGGTATCAATAAAAAGTAGATTATCGTAACCCGAAACCTCGTGAACAGCAAGTGTAAACGCAAGTGCAAGCAGTTCCTTCTCTGCAGCCGAGCAGCTGTTAAGGCACGATGACATTGTAATCTTATGATACAGCTTCAATCTGAAATTTGCATCAAGCTCAACCCTGCCGTATGTGCCCTTTTTCCATATCAGCGCATCAAACAGCTCCATAGTCTTACTCTCAAGCTGTGTTGTTATATCGGTTACTATTCCATTTTTGATCTTTACAAGCAGATCCTTCGCTCTCTGAACAAATTCGTATTTTTCTCTGATTTCTTTACACGCTTGATTTGCTGCCAGAGCGTCGGAATACTCCTTGTTTTTCTCCTGCAGGTTTTTCCGCATAGACTCCAACTGTTCCTTATATTTGCCTATCTTTTCACGGTTGGAATCCCTGAGTTTTTCATTATCCTCTCTCTGATGCGTAGCTGCTTCGATTTCTTCAATGCCTGTTACAGTAGAAATTCTCTTGAAAAGAATATCATTCTCCTCCTGAAGCTTCCGTATTTTCTCATTTGCTTTGTTCAGCCTGTCAAACAATGCTTTTTTCGCAGACTCATACTCGATAACATCAAGTCCTCTGCGCACATCATTCTTGATCTCGACAAGTTTTTGCAGAGATATGTTAGAATCATATTTCTGAATAAGCTCTTGGAAATGGTGCTCTGTTGCCTGTGCAAGATTTTCTCCGCACACAGCGCACTTATGTGTCTGAATACTCTTTTTCAGAATATCAATATCGGCAACAGGTGAAACGTCATTATCATTCTGCCGCATTTCGATATACTCGTTTGTACGGGAATTCACATCTCTAAGCATTATTTTAACAAGGTACTGACGAATAAATTTTGCCAGATCCTTTTTTATTGTTATGAGTTCGGCTTCCTTATCCTTTATTTCTGCTTTATTGCCCTCAAAACGTTTATTATCCTCAACAACCGTGTCTGTATTCTTAATAAGCTGATTGCACTTATCAATTTCTTCCTCCGCCATTGCGATCTGCTCTGTCAGAGTGTTGATCTCCTTTTCCTTGCTGTCAATATTTTTCTGAATTGTATCAATTTCATCGGCAATGGAATTTGTGTTCGGAGATAATTCCTTGATCCTCTTCTGAAATTTCTTTATAAATGATTCCAGATTTTCAATGACAGACTTATCGATAATATTCACCTGAGCGATTTCATAAATGCTGTCACGAAGGTGAGATACATTTGTGCCAGTAATGCCAAAATAATTCAGAAGCTGCTCACCGTCGAAAAAGAAATACTCCCTGATTTTTCTCGGCATCTTCTCGGAAATAATTTCGTTTGCAGCATCGCCGTCACAGAATTTGGTTATTCCGTCAGCCGCTGTAATACCGATCTCAAACTTATCCTTTCCCGCTTGCAATTCGGTTTCCACAGAAATATTTGCAGTTCTTGTAAATGTGTATTTGCTGCCTGCATCGGTAGCCTCAATAACAACAGATACCATACATACAGCGTCCTTGTTATTACGACATTCACTCAGTGACTGAATATTTGCAAGGGGCAGCTTGTCCGCTTTTTCTTCTCCCTCAACAGCCGCTCCCGAAGCGTGGGGTTCATCGCCATACAAGCACCAATTTATTGCATTCAGCAGATTAGTCTTTCCGGTTCCGTTTGTTGCAATGACCAGATGAATATCATTTGCCCCGTTAAGAGAAAAATCAAATGTCAGATCACGATATTGCCTGTAATTATGTATCTTTATCGATTCAAATCTCACGATGTTTTCTCCTCCTTCATCTGAGCAATTGCTTTATCGATTGCGTCGGAATACTTTTTCTTGTACTGTGTAGTTTCATAGCTGTTTTCGATAATGCTATGGAGAAATTCATTCATTATCGGATCATCTTTTGTCTTTTCCTCAAGCTGCTTTGCAAAGGTAGGATTTTTTATTGTAAGCTGACTCATTTCTGCACCTCTCTCAGAATAGAATAAACCGTATTGCAGACAGTTACATTATCAAGAGCATTTCTGCTCAGATCAAGCACTCTGTCCATTTCCTTCTTAAAAATACGCAGCTCAAACTGTCGCATTTCATCATTGAACCCGTTCAGATCGGGTTTTATTATCATATCATAAATATCTGCCTGATACTTTCCGGGAGCCTGACGAATAATTCTGCCGATTCTCTGAACGTATTCTCTCGGATTTGTGCTGCTTGCCATAACGATTGCCCTTTTGGCACTTGGTATATCTATACCCTCGTCAAGGCATTTTATCGCAACAAGCACCTGATATTTCTGAATTTTAAAGCGTTCGATAATATAATCACGCTCAGACCTGCCGCCATATCTTGCAGAGGGCTTTGTTCCCTGCTGCTGAGTATATGGAGTAGCAGTAATATTTCGTGAAGCAAGTATTCTCATTACCTCATTGATCTGACCGGGATCAACAAAAATAATCGTATCGGTAATATCCTCACCGATTTCATCAAGTATTCTTTTAAGCTCATTATACTTGTTACGGGCTTTTTTCTCAATACCCGCACGCTGAAATCTCAAACGCTGCAGCCATTCATTTTCTTCATTCTTAGAATAACAGCTTGCCTTTCTGATTTTTTCGGTCAATTTCTTGTATTCTTCAAGCTCATCATCTGTCATCGTAATAAATCTGGGGTGATAATGATAATTAACAAGAAAGGTTTTGCCCGTCAGCGGATTATGCTCTCTCAACGCATCTTCGATTGAAAATATAAACGAATCGTTCCCGAAATACTCCTCAATCAGCTTGCTGCCAGCATCATCAAACCACCTCTGAGGAGTTGCACTCAGACCAAGCCGATAAGTATAATCATCAACAAGGGCATTCTTCATTTTACCTGCACCCATTCCGTGAACTTCATCACCGACCAGGAACTTTGTTATCTTTGAAGATGATTTTTGCAGCTTATCGAGGAATTTCTCCGAATGACATATATCGTGTGTTGTATAGACAACCAAATGCTCATATAATCCTGTACTGAGCTTCCGTATCTCTTTTGACAATGCAATGTCCCAATTCAGAACATTTCCGTTGATCTCCATTGAATTTTTCAGTCCAATGTCAAGTTTGTCAATATCAGTTTTCCATTGAGATGACAGATCAGGCTGCGGAGTAGAAATGATTATAAGGATTTTCTTTGTATCTTCAAGAGCATTTTTAATACAGCCTATTGCTGTTCTTGTCTTACCTGTTCCCGTTGCCATCTGCAATAAAAGCTGACGATTATTGTCGTTCCATTTCTTGACAGCATTCTCCTGATAATAGAACAGTTTCAAGGGCTGTTTTTCTTTCCCTATGCTTTGCCTTGAATATTTCTTTGAACTGATCATTGTCGGCTCAAAATCGGAGCTTACCTTCAGCAAATGTTCCTTTACTGCCTGGGGTACATCTCTGATTTCCACATCATTTCTGCTTCCGCTCCAGAAGCTGTTAAATTTCTGAATATCGGAATTTATGAAATCAGTCATACCTTCCCAGCTCATAAACACCTTAAATTCTTCCGTATTGCCCATCCAGCCCGATACAGATTCATTGTTTGAGCCTGAGAAGGTTAATATATTTCCTGCCTGATCACGCATTATCCCGACTTTTTGGTGCATAATGCCGCTGCCAACTATTTCATCCTGAGATAAACATCTTCCGTTATTTTTTATTACGGAAATTTTCATCTGTAGTTTTCCGTTTGCAAGCATCCAACCCAAAGCCTTAACGTGATCCCGTTGAAATTCTGTTTCAATTTCATCGTATGATTTTATGAAATGATCGGACAAGATCTCGTCTATATTGTTGACAGACTTTTCGAGCATGGATATATCGTTGGAGCTAAGCTGCGGACACGTTACCAATCTCATAACTCCGCCGTTTGATATAAATTCGCTTATTCCCCTTGCAGCTATTGCAAGTGATGACGATGAAAAGAACCCTGCTATTCTGTCATATGAATTCGCCCGTGACAGTACGGGAATGTAGAAATCCCATACAAGATCATCTTCACCCGAATCATATGCGACTTTAAGCGGTAAATCCGAAAAATCCAATATCAAGTCTGATCACCCCTGAATTTACTCCCAGATAAATTTGTCAAAGAGATTTATGCTGTCATTGCAAAGGTCACAAATCTCCTTTACCATAGTTTTAACATTTGATCTGCGCCTGATAACTGTGCTTTCGCTGAGGCAAGTCCGCATAAGCTCCGTAGGATAAGCACTTCCGTACAATGAATCTGCCATAACCTTCTGAATAATAGGGATTTTCATATACAGCTTTGGACGAAGTAGAAGTTTTTCCTTTTCCGATAATTTCATATAACTCTCACCGAAATATGTAACACGAAACGGTGCTTTTCGGGTAACAAGTCCCATAATCGACGCCGTTTTATAATGATTCTCACCATATTTACGATGAGCGCCTTCCTTTGCTTCCTTTTTATAGTAATATCCAAACAGTTCGTAATCACCATCAGGATTTGTTTTAACGGTAGAAAGTATAGTATTTACATAGTTTATATCACTAAACTGAGGAATATTCTTTGAATCCATAGTACCGATAAGCTCATCATTATCATCAATGAAATCAATTATATCTTCTATACACATATCACTTATGTGTTTTATCATAATACCAGCAGCCTTGATACATCTTTCGTCACCATTATCGGTACTTTCAAATGAATCGCTGTAATTGAAGAAAAATGCTTTTAGAGCCGTTTCATAGTCTGATGAAAGGATGGCAGAGGTATAATCAGTATCCATAGATCTTATTCCTCCTTTTTCTGCTTTTTGAGTAGCTTTTCATTGTCTTTCTCGGCTTTTAATCTCTTTCGTTCTTTTACATATTCCTGCTCATTGTATTTCATATCAAAATATGCCGCAGCTATTTCGGGGAACTTCTCTTCAAATTCGATCATAGCAGCCATAGCGGAGCATAACGTCCCCTCAGTCTTATGATAAGCCTGATTTGCTTCACAGTATTCTCTGAAAGAATAATTACGCATAAAGGAAGGCTGATTGCACCAACGGGCAATGGTTATAAATAAGCTGCGGTATGGGCTTGTTTGATATAGCTCGTGACGCATTATATAAGGAAAACAGCCATACCGAATAAGGATCTGTATTCTCCTGAACACGCTCTCAATTTCACGCTCATCCTGTGACGCAAATCCCGCAAGAACATACAGCTTTGTGGATTTATGACAATACTGACGCCAGAGTTTCAATTTTTCCTCGATAATTTCCGCATCTTCGATATGATCAAAGGCAAAAATAATATCGCCGTGATATTTGGCTTCATTCAGTATCCTTGCCTTTTCCTCGGTCAAGAGCCGTATATCCATACCCTGACGGAACTGAAAAGGCTTGCCTATTTCTTTCAGCTCCTCAAATACATCTCTCCAATGGGAATAGCCGAAAATATTATCATCCCAAAGATATATAGCTTTACGGGTAGGATCATACCATTCAGAAATATGAGAGTGAAAGTTGACACGCTTAACATTGTGATTAACACAGAAGGCACACTGTCTGAAACACCCTCTTGTGGCAAAGCCTATAGAGTAGTTCAGATAGTCCTTGAAATAGACCTCTTTATTCTTGTGAGTAGTATCGTGCTCGATATACTGATCATAAATATGATAGTCGGGCATATGATGCTCGATGCAATCAGGCAGTTTGGGAGCGTGATCGAAAAAGAATCCTGTCCCGCCGATATACACGTTTGGCAGGGTAAGAAGTTCCGTATTTATCTTTGTAAAATCGAACACCTTTGAAATATAAATAGCATCATACTCCTGAGCTTTTGAGAAATCATAGCCGGAATCGTCGGGCATCGAACAGCTATTTATCAGTGTCCGTTCAGTAAACAATTCCGAATAATCTTCAATAAGTCGGACTGTACAGCCATTCTCCTTAAAATAACCCGATAGTTTCATAATGACAAGATTCGGGTGCCTTGTTCCTGCATCGAGCAGATCTGCATCAACCAGCGCAATGTTGCCAATAATATCGTATCTTATTTCGTTTGGATTTATTGCCGACAACGGATAAATTCCGTGGTCATTTGGCGTTGCTGATAAATGCATATTCCTACCCCTACTGCTTATGATAATAGCGTTTTATATCACAAAATGTCAATAATTCTCTACAGTTATGATCATTATAACTGATCTGATTAAGAATTACAACTGTTAAGAATACCAAATAATCGCAAAAGTTGTAATATTAATATAGGTGATATTATGCATAGAATAAAAGAACTTCGTGAATCAAGACACCTTAGCCAGCAGCGATTAGCAATAGATATGAACGTATCACAGGCTATGATAAGCAAATACGAGCTTGGTCAGTCTGAACCTGATATTCAGATGATAACGAAACTTGCGAGCTACTTTAACGTTTCATCGGACTATCTGTTGGGCATAAGCGATTCCAAAATATGCGTTACAGTTATAAATCTGTCTGAAGATGAGAAAAATATTCTGTATGATTATAAACGTATGGACGCAATTCAGAAAATTAAGGTTACTGCCTATATGAAGGGGCTGCTTCAAGAATAAAAAACGCCTGATGTGAACTATCGACCTCACATCAGGCGTATAAATATTATAGCACTAAAGTTTCAGAATCCTTTATAATTACATAATAGAAATATTCAAGTTTTCTGTAATATTAAGCATCAAAAAGTGTAAATAATTTTCGCTAATCAAAATATTAATGAAATAAAGTTGACAACAAAAAGAACATAACCTATAATTGAAAAAACTACACTCATTTTGAAGGATTTGTATTTTCTTCTACATATAATTGAATTAGTAATAATTTCATTTATAAGATCTATTTCCATTCGCTTTTTACTAATTTGAGCATCTATTATCTCTATATCAAAATAATTCTTATAAAAAGCTTTTATATACTGATCAGCTGTAAAATCTGCTATATCATCAAAATAGTATAAATTTTTACTTGCAATATTTTGATCATTTAAACTGCTAGAAAGATCAAAAATGCGAGAAAGCTTAGGAACAAATGATAACATAGATACAATTAATGCTATTAATAATAGTGAATATGCAAAATTAACACATACATTGTTTTCGAGTGTAGTTATTCCAACAGAAAACAATGCAACATTACCAGCAAAAAGAATACCATGTTTGTTCTCGGCATGTGAAAGCCAATAATTAACATTATTAAAAGTATTATTTAACCACGCCATTGCTTTTTCCGAATCATTTATCATATCATCATTCGTCATTTGACTTCACCGCCTTTAAAAAATCAAAAACCTTTTTTAATGTATCCTTAAAATCATCAACCGTATCCTCATTAAAGTTTTGTATGTCTTCCTCAGAAATATATTTATATTCATTGTGCTTATCAGTAAGCTTTAAATCAGAATCATCACTAATTTCAGCTATGGTAATAATCCCCAGGCTAGATCCAGATTCCTTATTTATTGTATATAAAGCAATTGGTACAGGCTGTTTATCATTTCTTTTTTCATCTACATAAGGAATAATTTGAATATTAAAATCTGATTTGTATTCACTTATCAAAGCTTCGGATATGTCACTTGACTTTCCTTTTCTGATTTTAGCACAGCCAAATTCCCACTTTCCATCTAATGGACTTGGGGTCTTTCTTGAATTACGTTTAAAAATAAGAGCTTCCATTTTTTGGAGATTAACACAAACAGCAACACAATGCAATTCAATTTCAACATTATTGTAATAATAGCCATCCGAGGCTTCACTAATCACTTCTTTTATTTCTATAATTTTATTCTCTAAATGTCTATCTTTACATATTTTTTCCAAGCACTGGTCAATACCTTCAGGAAGAAGAATCGTACTATCCTTATTAAAAAAATAATCATAAACTAATTCATTTTTTGAAGCCTCATCATAATAAAAACTGTCTTCAAAATTTGTATTTGAATTATGTGAAGGATTATAATACCAAATGATTGGATATAGGCCATCATTCCAAATACCTTTAAGTTTCCTAAAAGTGATTATATGCATTCTCAGCATATAATCATATTGTTCATGCAGCAGATATGCAAGTTCAAAACTTAATGATAATCTTCGTTCACAATGAAATGCAGACATTCTAAATCCAGCATCTATATCACTACCAAGAAATTCTGTTGGAGAAATACCAAAATAATATTTAAAATCATATTCAAAATAAACATTAGAAGAGCCTTTGGGAACATCATTCATTGATTCTATATTCGATATTTGATCAAGATTATTCACTAAAGCAATCCAAGCAGCCCCTTGTAATGAAACAAAGTTATATGTAAATTGGGTTTCTTTTTGTATTTCTTTCTTGCCAAAAATTAAAACCTTATATATAACATCGACCATTGCACCAAGTTCAGTAAGATTGTTTACTTGAACAAAAAATACTATTTCATCACCAATCAATCTCCAGAAATTTACATTAGGGATTTCTTTCTTTATATTTTTTGCAATAAAATCAAAAATCCTCTTAAATGTAGTATACCAATTAGAGTTTTGGCTCTTAAACATTGATGAATTCACAATATCAAAAGAAAAAAATAACAAAACCTTTCTGCTTGGAGAGATTTTGTTATTTTTAGGTAGAGAGCTTATTAATTGCCCTAAATGAGCATATTCGTCATTAACTTCAGAAATACAATCTTCTTTATTTTCCAATGAAATCACCACCTTAAATAGCCTAGCCACTTTCCACGAGTAACAGCAGCTTCAACTGAAACGCCAAAATAATTGGCAACGGAAGCCATATTAACAGTATTACCATTTGAATTTCTCTTTAAAACCTCAACAAAGGTATCTTCTGGCATTAAAAAAGCTGCTGCAAATTCATTTGCTTGATACTCTTCATCAGATTGACCAGAACGATTATATACTAAATCGTCACTTACAGACTTCCACAATTCTGGATTAGTTCTATATCCCATATGCAAGAACAAGTGACCTATTTCGTGAGCCACAGTAAAATTTCTACGCTCTAGTGAACATTTCGAAGATACACATATTTCAAAAGAACCATCAGATGTCTTTTTTATATATCCATCAGATAATTCAGATAATTCAGCATCATCATATTTTACAACGCCACCAATTAATTCAACAATCTTTGATATATCACTTATAGGCATAGGAACACTATACATTTTTCTCACAGAATTAGCGATTTCATCTATCAATTTTCTTGTACTAATATCCATAGAAATCACCTCTCCCTATCCATTGAAACACTTTACATTTATATTATTATATCACACTGCTAATTATTTGTCACTAGTTTTTAGATTTTTCGAAAAAATCATCACATTAAACAAAATTAGCTAATCACAATCGTCAGAGTTCACAAATATTTTGACCAGTATTATCTTCTGACCACCACCCCAAACACAGCCTTCCCCGGATAAAAAACGAAAAAATCCGAACCCTCTGAAGAGTTCGGATTTGAACGATGTGGCTCCCCAAGTAAGACTCGAACTTACGACCCTGCGGTTAACAGCCGCATGCTCTACCGACTGAGCTATTGAGGAATAAGCCGGAATGTACATTCCGGCTGTTTATGTCGGCATCTATCTATCTTCCCGGGCCGTCGCCAGCCAAGTATTTTCGACGTATATGAGCTTAACTTCTGTGTTCGGAATGGGAACAGGTGGAACCTCATAGCAATTAACACCGACTATTTTATGAAGGGCAGAGCCTTCAAAACCGAATAAAGCTTGTAAAGAAATCTAAAAGAGATAATTT
>JBJEQS010000179.1:0-10954 GCA_051881875.1 Oscillospiraceae bacterium | reverse complement strand
GTCAAACTTTTTCCAAAAAAAGTTTGGTCGGCTGAAAGCCGACTGATGAAATTTCTAGCAGACCATAACGGGCGACCAGTGGTCGCCCCTACAGAATAAACCATCGAACTCACGTTAGTTTAGTTAACTTTTAATTTATTATGTTCTGTTTGTATAATAATCTCATTGACTTAAATGGCTTGCTATGTTAAAATTATATTGAAAATAAAGTTAAAAGTATTGGAGAAGATTAATTTTGAATGACCTGAAAAGAAATTTTGAGCATGAACGCCGCCGCCTTGAAATTACATATTCAAAAACATTTGTCAACCTTTTCAAATGGATACTCATATCCATTGCAGTCGGAATAATTGTTGGAATCATGGGAACATCATTCCATCTTACGATTGAAAAAGCCACAGAAATGCGTGAAAAATATTCGTTTCTGATATGGTTTCTGCCGCTTGGCGGTATGTTCATAGTATGGTTCTATAAGATAATGGGGCTTGAACATGACAAGGGTACTAATATGGTGCTTATGACTGTGCGTGAAAACAGCGGAATGACCTTGAAAAATATGTTCTGTATATTTGTTGGTTCAGCGGTAACGCATCTTTTCGGAGGTTCATCAGGACGAGAGGGTGCGGCTTTACAGATAGGCGGAAGCATAGCTTATCGTCTTGGTGAAAAATTCAGACTTGATGAATATGATTTGCGTATAATAACCATGTGCGGAATGAGTGCAGGCTTTTCAGCACTTTTCGGCACACCGATAGCGGCATCATTCTTTGCAATGGAGGTTATAAGCATAGGAATACTGCATTATTCGGCAATAGTTCCATGCGTCATATCAGCGGCGACAGCATTGGGCATATCATCGCAATTCGGTGTAAAGGCGGCTGAATGGCAGGTTCAAATCCCTGATATTTCAATCATCAATCTGATAAAAGTATTGCTTCTTGCATTGTTATGCGGTGCATTGAGTTATGTATTCTGCGTTGCAATGAGGGAAACAGGAAAATTATACAAACACTTTATAAAGAACAGTTATCTCAGAATTGCAGTAGCAGGATTGCTTGTTGCATTGCTTACATTTGCGGTTGGTTCAAATGATTATAACGGCACTGGCATGAAGATAATATCAAGGTCATTTGAAACAAGTGCAGGCTATGAGGTATTTATACTGAAAATGATATTTACAGCACTCACATTGACAGCAGGATTTAAGGGCGGTGAAATAGTACCTGTATTTTTCATAGGCTCAGCATTCGGAAGTGCATTAAGCGGAATACTCGGACTGCCATGCTCATTATGTGCGGGAATAGGTCTTGCATCGCTTTTCTGCGGAGTTACAAACTGTCCGATAACATCAATGCTTCTCTGTATTGAATTATTCGGCTCGGAGGGCATACTTTATTTCGGCATAGCCTGTGCAGTTGCATATATGACATCGGGATATGAGGGACTTTACAGTGAACAGAAGATATTGTATTCAAAATTCAAACCTAAATTCATAGATAAAAAAATAGGCAGGTGATGTTTATGATTAAACTGGGAAATATATGGGGACATTTTACAACAATAACGAAACACAGAAATAAAGTAGTACAGCATTGTTTCAAGGCAGGAATATTCATGCAGGGACTTGGACATGACCTTTCAAAATATATGCCGTCTGAATTTATAGTCGGTGCGAAATTCTATCAGGGTACAAGAAGTCCGAATGAGGGAGAGCGTGAAGCATACGGATATTCAAAGGCATGGATGCACCATAAGGGAAGAAATAAGCACCATTTTGAATACTGGACGGATTATAATACAAAAACGAAAAAGCTTGAACCTGTCAAAATGCCGCTGAATTATGTAATAGAGATGTTCTGTGACAGAGTTGCGGCGTGTAAGATATATCAGAAAGAAAAATACAATGATAAAGCACCGCTGGAATATTTCCTGAAAGCAAAGCATAACAGGATAATACATCAGGAAACAGCGGAAATGCTTGAAAAATTACTGACAATGCTTGCTGAAAAAGGCGAAGAGGAAACATTCAGATACATAAGAAATATGGATAAATCGGATTATTGACATAAATTGAAAATTGCAGAGATAATTAAACTGAAATTAGAAAAGGAGCAAACAATGGAGGTAGAATTTTATTTTTCTGTTATAGGAGTCTTATTTGGCATTTCATTTACAATATGGATATTTGTTAAATGCTATTCTGATAATAAAAAAGACAAAGCAATAATAACGGAAATTTATAAAAAATATGGTGTAAAGACAACAGCGAAAATCATTAGATGCGGCGAACACATTAACACTAAAAGAACTATGCCATACAAATATGAGTTATTAGTTGAATTCAATTATAATAGTCCTGCCAAATCCTGTTTATGTCCTTGTCTGGCAAAGATATTAACAAATAATCCTGCCTGTAAAGAGTATGAAGATTTCATTCGGATAATATACATTCCTCAGTACGCTGATTATGTGAATGAATTTGCTGATTCAAAGAAATTATGCCAAAATATAGGGATTAAAGTATATCAGTATTCAGCCGAAATGATAATATGGGCTGACGAAATAAGCATCTATACAAATTTAGATGTATTTTAAGCTTAAACTTCCGGTTTATCATATAGATAATTTCTGATTTTATATCAATTGAATACATAAGAAATATGGATAAATCGTATTATTGATAATTTGGGGGGAGAGGTAAAGTATGATAGAAACAGTTGTAATGATTTTTGTGGGAATTGTGCTGATAGTAATGGGATATTTGATTGGCATTAAAGGAAAAATATCGCTGATACATTTTTATCATTATAAAAGAGTGGCAGAAGAGGATAAACCGATATTATGTAAAAAGGTCGGTTTAGGAAATCTTATGATAGGAGCAGCCATCTTGCTAGTGCCATTGCTGAAAGGTCTGGTTGGTGAAACAATTACATTGACAATTGCGGGGGTAACGGCTGTTGTTGCAGTAATTATTGTTATAGCGGCGATTATTAAATATAATCATGGTTTGTTTTAGAGAATAAATGAATATTTTTATAGGAATTATTATTATTGCAAGTGCTGTCTGTGCAATTTTAACAGTAATTATGCTGCCATTTTATATAATACGAAAAAAGAAATATCCTGATGACAGGAAAAATACAATTAAAAACTTAATAATAAAATCATTTATTGCAGCTTTAATAATCACATTAGTACAGTACAGCGGACTTATTGCAATATATTTTGATGAAATGCGGGGAATTTATAGATAATTCTTGCAAAACTTAAAATTTTTCATTGATAATATATAAATATTGTTTTCGCTCTTTAAAAACATCAGAATTTATGGTATAATATTAGCTGAAATTAATTAGTGAAATGGAGAAAATTATAAAATGCATAGTTACAGTGAATTGAAGAAATCAGCATTGAAGAAATATTTCGGAAAAATGAACCCCGAACAGCAGGAGGCAGTATTTTCAGTAAACGGCCCTGTGCTTGTTCTGTCGGGAGCAGGAAGCGGAAAAACTACGGTTATTGTAAACCGTATCGCAAATATGGTTACATTCGGAAATGCTTATTATGATGATTCAGTTCAGAGCTGTTCGCCGAATGATATGGAATTCCTTGAGGAGTACATAGACGGAAAAACAGAGGATTTAAGGCGTTTAAAGAGCATAGTTGCGGTAAATCCAGTCAAATCATGGAATATACTCGCAATAACATTTACAAACAAAGCCGCAAATGAGCTTAAATCAAGGCTGGAGGATATGCTCGGTGAGGACGGACTTAATGTCCATGCGTCAACCTTTCATTCAGCTTGTGTGAGAATACTTCGTCAGGAAATAGAACAGCTCGGATATTACAGCAATTTTACAATATATGATGCCGATGATGCTCTGAGGGTGATAAAATCATGCCTTACAGACCTTAACATATCGGATAAGATGTTCCCTGCAAAAATGATAATGAATGAAATAAGCAACGCAAAGGACAGAATACTCAGTCCTGCTATGTATGCAAGGGAAGCAGCTGATGAGGGAGATTTCAAAAAGGCGGAGATTGCAAAGGTATACAAGGAATATCAGAAGCGTCTTGAACTGGCAAATGCCATTGACTTTGATGATATAATTTCGCTTACAGTGGAATTGTTTCAGGATTTTCCGGACGTGCTTGAAAAGTATCAGAAGCGTTATAAATACATTATGGTTGACGAATATCAGGATACAAACATGGCACAGTTTGAGCTTATAAGACTGCTTTCGGATTCGCATAAAAATCTTTGCGTTGTAGGTGATGATGACCAGAGCATTTATAAATTCAGAGGTGCTACAATAGAAAACATTCTCGGATTTGAAAAGCAGTTTGAAAACAGTAAGGTTATACGTCTTGAGCAGAATTACCGTTCAACACAGAATATACTTGATGCGGCAAATTCGGTTATAAGAAACAATCAGGGAAGAAAAGAAAAATCATTGTGGAGCGACCTCGGAACAGGCGAAAAAATAAGGGTATTCAATGCAGATAATGAGCATGAGGAAGCCTCATTTATTGCAGGAAATATTATGAGCAATGTAAGGCATGGCGGTAAATTCAGTGATAATGCAGTGCTTTACAGAATGAATGCTCAGTCAAATATAATTGAACGTGTATTTGCATCAAATGGAATTCCATATGTTGTATTCGGAGGCCTTCGTTTCTATGACAGAAAGGAAATAAAGGATATTACCTCGTATCTTGCTGTTATCAATAACAATAATGATATTTTAAGGCTGAAAAGGATAATCAACGAACCTAAAAGAGGTATCGGAGAGGCAACAATTTCCGCTATAGAGCAGGTTGTACTTGAAAAGAGAATTTCACCGATTGAAGCAATGAAAAATGCCGCCGAGTATAAACAGCTTTCCAAAAAGGCTAATGCACTTTCAAGTATCGGAAGATTTTTCGAGCTTATGACGGAAAAATCAAAGGAAATTCCGCTTGATGAGCTTTTGGATATAGTTCTTGACAAATCAGGATATGCAGATTATATGCGTAATATGGGAGATGAGGGTGCTTCAAGGCTTGAAAATATCAATGAACTGAAATCAAGCATGATTGATTATACACAAAGAAATTCCGAAACAGCATCACTTGCAGGATTCCTTGAGGAAATTTCACTTTATACCGACATGGACAAGTATAATCAGAATGATGACAGAGTTGTAATGATGACTATTCATTCAGCAAAGGGACTTGAATTTCCGAATGTATTCATAGCAGGCATGGAGGAGGGAATATTCCCCGGCACAAGAAGCCTTGCATCTGCTGAGGATATTGAGGAGGAACGCCGCCTTGCATATGTTGCATTAACAAGAGCAAAGAACCAACTTTACATATCCCATGCATCACAGAGAATGCTTTTCGGTACTACAGCAAGAAACAGAAAATCAAGGTTTTTAGAGGAAATATCCGACAGAGTGCTTGACTGCTCAGGTGAAAATACAGTTATAAGAAAATCAGCAGTTACAAGTGTCAATAAGACATCATCAATGTCACTCAGTCAGCAGATTAAAAATAATAATGCGGTGAGCAGTAAACCTGTCAATACCGAAAATATCAGATTTAATAAGAATGACAGAGTAAGTCACCCTGTATTCGGAGAGGGAATTATAATTTCGCTTCAGAATATGGGTAATGATACGCTTATGGAAATAGAATTTGCAAAAGTCGGAAAGAAAAAATTAATGGCTAACTTTGCTAAGATTAAAAAAATATAAAAGGAGAAGATGTAAAATGAAAACAATAGCAATTATAGGTGCAATGCCGTCAGAACTTGCTGATATCAGAGCATATTTCAGCGATAAGGATACTGAGGTAATAAGCGAATGCGGATTTGATTTTAATATCAATATGATGGGCGATAAGAGAATAGTCAATGTATTCTGCGGAGTATCAAAGGTAAATGCCGCAGTATGTACCCAGATTCTTATTGATAAATTCAATGCTGACGCTGTTATAAATACAGGCATTGCGGGTGGTATGCATAATGATGTGAAGATATGCGACATAGTCATTTCAAATGAAACATCACCGCATGACGTTGACCTTAATTTCCTTGAAAAATATCTGCCGCACTGCTCATCATTCAAGGCTGATGAAAAGCTTGTTGAATATGCAGTAAAATCATGCACCGATATGAATTACAATTATCATATCGGAAGAATAGTTTCAGGTGAGGCATTTATTTCAGACAATGCTGTTAAAAATGACATAAAGGCAAGACTTAATCCATACGCTGTTGACATGGAAAGCTCAGCAATAGGACATTGTGCATATATCAACAAAGTGCCGTATATAAGCGTTCGCTGCATATCGGACAATGCTGATGATGAAGGCGTGATGTCATTTGAGGAATTTGAAAAGATTGCGGCAAAGAGAGTTGCTGATATAGTTCTTTCAATGGTAAGAATGGCAGAATAATTAAGAATATTTTCATCATAATTAACGAATAATTATGGTAATATGTGCATGAACTTTTACTGATGTTATATTGACAAAATCTGAATAATCAAGTATTATATAAAAAGAATGATTTTCATTTAAAAAGATATTTAAGGAGGCATAAAAATGACAGCTATGAATACTGCAATCGCATTAATCAACACAATGGCTATATTAAGCCCGAACACAGGAGATACAAGAAATCCTGTTATATTCGTTGTAGTGGGTGTAATAGCGGCTGTTCTTATCGCTCTTACAATTGTTCTTAACAATGTTTCAAAGAAAAATAAGAAGTAATATTGAATGACAGAATTTCAGACAGCGGAAGAATTTAAAATCTTCCGTTGCTTTTTTTGTCACAATGCCGGTATACCTATAATGCATTATAGAAATATTTGTTGAATATGCTATGAAAAAATATATTGAAATTTTCTCATATTTATGGTATAATAATAAACAGTTCGCACGTCTGTACTTTTGCTGATTGGTGTCCGTATAACTGCGGATTGTCTGCAAGTCAAGTCAGGCGGAGGATTATTTTATAAAAAATATTTTAACCAAAACAGGAGGAACTACAAATGGGAGTAGTATCAATGAAACAGCTTCTTGAAGCCGGTGTACATTTCGGTCACCAGACAAGAAGATGGAATCCAAAAATGGCACCTTACATCTTTACTGAAAGAAATGGTATCTACATTATCGACCTTCAGAAGACTGTAAAGAAGCTCGAAGAAGCTTATATGTTTATCCGTGACATTTCAGCTGAAGGAAAGTCTGTACTTTTCGTAGGTACAAAGAAGCAGGCTGGCGATTCAGTTAAGGAAGAAGCTCTCCGTGCAGGTGCTCACTATGTAAATGCAAGATGGCTCGGCGGTATGATGACTAACTTCAAGACAATCAGAAGAAGAATTGAACGTCTTGAACAGCTCAGAAAGATGGAAGAAGACGGTACATTTGACCGCCTTCCAAAGAAAGAAGTTATCAAACTTAACCTTGAAATAGAAAAGCTTGAAAAATTCCTCGGCGGTATCAAGAATATGGATAAGCTTCCGGGTGCTCTTTTCATCGTTGACCCAAGAAAAGAAAAGATTGCTGTATCAGAAGCTAAGAAGCTCAATATCCCGATTGTTGCTATTGTTGACACAAACTGCGACCCTGATGAAGTTGACTATGTAATTCCTGGCAATGATGACGCTATCAGAGCAGTAAAACTCATTGCAGGTGCAATTGCAAATGCTATCATCGAAGGCAGACAGGGCAGCGATGCTGTTGCTGAACAGGCTGAAGAAGAAGTTGCTGAAGAAGCAGCTGAATAATCCGGATTTTTAAGAATATAATTTTTCTTGTACAGATATTTTAAGGAGGATTTTCATAATGGCTATTAGTGCTAAGGACGTTGCTGCTCTTAAAGAAAGAACAGGCGTTGGTATTATGGACTGTAAAAAGGCTCTCATGGAAACAAATGGTGATGTTGAAGCAGCTATCACTATTCTTCGTGAAAAGGGTCTTGCTACACAGGCTAAGAAATCAGGCAGAGTTGCAGCAGAAGGTATTGTAACTGCTGTTGTTGATACAGAAAAGAAAGTCGGAGTTGTTCTCGAAGTTAACTCAGAAACAGACTTCGTTGCAAAGAATGATGACTTCAAGGCATTCGTTAATGATGTTGCAAAGACAATCATTGAAGCAAATCCAGCTGATGTTGAAGCTCTCAACGCTACAAAGATGTCCGGTAAGGATGTTACAGTTAAGGAAGCTTATGATGAACTTTTCCTCAAGATTCGTGAAAATATGCAGATTCGCCGTTTCACAAGAATGGAAGGCGTTCTTGTATCATACGTTCATGGTGAAGGTCAGTTCGGTGTTATGGTTAAGCTTGACACAGATATTGATGCTTCAAATCCTGAGCTTATCGCCTGCGGTAAGGACGTATGTATGCAGATTACATCAATGAACCCTGCATATCTCAACAAAGAAGCAGTTCCTGCAAGTGTAATCGAAGATGAAAAGAAGATTATGCTTTCACAGATGGCTGAAGACCCGAAAATGGCTAACAAGCCTGAACAGGTTAAGGTTAAAATCGTTGAAGGCAAGGTTGGCAAGTATTATACAGAAAACTGTCTTGTTGAACAGGCATTCGTTAAGGATGGCGATATGACAGTTGCTAAGTATGTTGACAGCGTTGCTAAGAAGCTTGGCGGTTCAATCAAGATTGCTGATTATGTACGTTATGAAAGAGGCGAAGGTATCCAGAAGAAAGAAGATAACTTTGCTGATGAAGTTGCAAGCATGATTAAGTAATTAATTGCTGATTGTAATTTTATAATAATACAAGGAACTCTCTGCTGAAAAAGCAGAGGGTTCTTTTTTATTTTTTTCATAAAGGTATTGACAAATTGTTATTAAGCGTATATACTGTATATATACACTAAGCATTTATATCAACAATATGTGAAAAGAGGTGTGTTTTTGAATATTATTATAAACAATGCAAGCGAATCACCGATTTATGAGCAGCTTTATACACAGATAAAAAATCAGATTATTTCCGGAAAATTAAAGTCGGGCGATATGCTCCCATCGCTGAGAATGCTTGCACAGGAGCTGCGTATAAGTGTTATTACAACAAAAAGGGCATATGAGGAGCTTGAAAAAGATGGGTATATAAGTTCGGTATCGGGAAAGGGTACATTTGTTTCATGCAAGAGTTCGGCAATGATACATGAAGAACAGCTGCGAACCATAGAAAATCAGCTTACTGAAGCGGTAAAAACAGCGATTGTATCAAATGTTTCACTTGATGAACTTATCGAAATTCTAAGAACAATTTATGAGGAGGTCTGATTGATATGTCAGAAAATATTATTGAAATCAATTCACTTACGAAAAAATATTCGGATTTTGCACTTGATAACATATCGCTGAATGTTCCGAGAGGCTGTATAATGGGTCTTATCGGCGAAAATGGTGCGGGAAAGAGTACGCTTATAAAGCTGATGCTCAATCTTATAAAGCGTGACAGCGGAGAGATAAAAATATTCGGAATGGATAACCGTAAAAACAACATTGAAATAAAGCAGAAAATAGGTGTTGTGCTTGATGATACAAATTTTCCTGAAACAATGAAGCTTAAAAATATTTCAGCAGTTATGAAAAATATATACAAGGAATGGAATGAAGACACATTTTTTAATTATGCAAAGCGTTTCGGTCTTAAAGAAAACATCACGCTGAAACAGTTTTCAAAGGGCATGAAGATGAAAACCATGATTGCCGCCGCACTTTCGCATAATCCCGAATTGCTTATACTTGATGAGGCAACAAGCGGACTTGACCCGATTGTAAGAGATGAAATTCTTGATGTATTCCTTGAATTTATACAGAATGAGAATAAATCAATACTTATTTCCTCGCATATTACGAGCGATTTGGAAAAGATTTCGGATTATATTTCATTTATACATAATGGTGAAATACTGTTTACCGAGCCTAAAGATGAACTTCCGTTCAGATACAGAATTATTAAATGCAGTTCTGAGAAATTTGAAAAAATTGATAAAAAAGCCGTTGTGGGATACAGAAAAAATCAGTTTGGAGTTGAAGCACTTGTTATCAGCGGAAAAACCGATATTTCATCATTTGAATCGGTAAAGCCGTCAATCGAGGATATTATGCTTTATATTGTAAGAGGTGAGAGAGTATGAAAGGATTAATTTTAAAGGATTTGTTTTCAATAAAGAAAAGTCTGACAATCAGTGCGGCACTTGTCGTATTCTATATTGTATGGTCTGTGCTGACGGATATAAATTTTGCAGGAATTGTTGCCGCAGTTTCTGTTGTCATGGGCATATCGACATTTTCATATGATGAATATAATCATTGGGATAAAATTGCAATGTCAATGCCTTTATCACCGAAAGATATTATTACAGGAAAATTTTTTGTTGTGATGATACTCGGAGGATTAGCGGCAGTTATGGGAATTGTCATATCCTTTGTATCCTCATTGTTTTTATCAGATGTAAATATTGTCGAAGATATTTTCGGTATTATGGTTGTTGCGGTGGTTTCATGCGTTATATGCTTTATAACAATACCGTTTATAATAAAATTCGGAGTTGAACGTGCAAAGATAGTATTTATGATATTTTTCGCAGGAATTGCCTGTGCAGGATTCATATTCTCAGGAAATGAAGACTCAGCACCGGATATGAGTGCAGTTTCAGACGGAATGATTATTGCAGTAATACTTGCGGCATCAGTGGTAATATCATTGATTGCATATTTTATATCTGTAAAATTTTATTCAGATAAAGAATTCTAGCGGCAAGTTGCCGCCTCCGGTTTTGAGTATCAACCTTATCCAAATGGTCGGGTAGGTAAAAAAAGACAAAACAAAGAAAAATCCGAAATCAAAAGTTTTTTGCCCAGCTTTTTGCGGCAAGTTGCCGCCTCCGGTTTTGAGTATCAACCTTATCCAAATGGTCGGGTA
>JBJEQS010000178.1:0-2514 GCA_051881875.1 Oscillospiraceae bacterium | reverse complement strand
TAAACGCAGTAAGCACAAATACGGTCGGCATTTCCATATTCTCACCTCTTTTATCATAAAGAACCGCTAATATTGCTGCGGCAAATACGTTTCTGACGTTTTGAAAAATGTCCCCAAAGACGAGGACTCGTACATTTTTCAAAACGGCGAAACAAAAATGCACTCTAATCAGCTGTTCCCTAACTCGGACGATTTATATTATAGTCCGAATTAGGATAAAAGTCAATAGGATTTGAAAATTTTTCGATCAATTGTTTCAACAAAATAAAAATGGAGCCCACGAAAAAAATAATACTAATTCCAAATCGTTCTATAGACAAAGCCGACAGATAGAATAATCCAAGTCAAGGAAAGCGACCGCAGGCAGGCTGCCGCCTGTCAAGGGAGCTTGACGCAGAATTGGATTATTATATCCGAGGATTTGTCTATAGGTTGGTTTGGAATTAGTATTAAGCTGACGTCAGCTGATAAGCTCGTCCATCATCTTTATGAAAGCATTTATCTATTATGAAGTTTTCAATTATCCAAATCAATAAATAAAATTACAATACGGCAAATCTTTCCATCATCAGAATACCCAAAAAAGACAGGATAATATCCGTCACCGAAGCCTGATGCGAACATTGGAATATGATACTCAGTACCGGGTATTACAAAATCAATATAGTCACCGCCCTCACGCTGAGTATTTGGAGAATTTATGTATGATTTTTCAAAAAGCTCCGAAAAGAAATCATCGTATAAATTCTTATCGGGATTCTGCTCATACCATTTATTCTCAAAATCCATATAAGCCACAAGAGAAGTTTTATCAAAAATTGAAGCAAGTCCCACGTCCACAGGAAAACCGAAATACTCGTCCTCTGTAAGTTCAGCAAGCTCTTCCGGACTTTCAAAGCCGTTTAATGCCATTGAGAAGTTGTCAGGTTCCTTATCGGTAACAATAACTTCTACTGCAGCAATTCGGACATCATCACCTTTTCTTGCAATACAAGCATTTATGTCATATTGACCTGCAGGCAGCTTCTGAGTGTATGAAGGCATGTCATTATAGATACCTGTAAACGGATCTGCAACAATAATATTGCCATCGGTCACGGTCATTGTGGAAATAGTAATATTTTCAAATTCGCTTCTAAAGTATTTGGTATATTGTTCTATATTCATTCCACACCTCCAAATAGGAAATTCGGAGTTCTATAAATATAGTCAAACATTTCTTTACTATATATGCTCCACAAATTAACATCATAAGTCAATATTGAAACGGGCATTATACTTGTTTTCTCAACGGGGATCCATGAATACTTATAAGAATCACATATAGCTTGTTTCACCTTATCAGGCTGATCAAGATACAAATACATTTCAATTGCACTATTTCTGGTACTTTCAGTAAACTTCTGAACATTTGCAAAGCGTTCATAAAGCATTATAAAATCGTTACAGTCCATTTTTTTATACATTCTACTAAGAATATATGCGGCATCTTCCGGAGTATCAGCCGTCAGATTCTTTTTGTTGTTCTTTTCCCTAAGATACTCAACAGCTTCATTGAGTTTCATCGGTTCTTCCGGTGGGATATATTTGGGTTCACAAGTTTTCCCATTCATTATATCTATAGTCTGTTTAATCGACTGAAGCATTTTTTCAGTGAATCTTTCATTTTGATCTACGGGAAGACTGTTTCTAAGGTCATCAAGATATCCAATAACCTCCGCTGTTCTTCCTGTTTTTATTGCAGAAAAAGCAAGCATTGCAAAGCTTTCATCCATCATATTTCCTGAATACCATTCATATAAATACGGAAGATATTCCATACAAAATTCAATAGTTTTGTCAAAATTCCAAGAAAAAAGAGCCAGTTGTGCTTTAAGAGCTGATTTTTGATGTGGATACTCTTTGACTTTTACCAATGTCTTTTCGGCTTCTTCGTAGTTTCTTTCAAGATAGAGTTTACAAGCTTTAGTAAGATTTCTTGGAATTGTAACTACATTCATGATCATTCCCCCCATTATTTTCATTACATCAAAGTAATGACACTACAAATCACTGATTGAACAGTGTGAATACATTACTGCATAAGAGGCAAGATACTGTTTGAAAAGATTCACAAGAAATACGTGTGATTCTCTTAGGTAGATACAAGCTCAGTAATACTTATACTAATCCCCGATTATAAAGTGTACAAAAAATCAAGCAAAATTTCGCATATATGTATTTTGTGCCGATTTTTTGTCTACACTTTTATCGGGGATTAGTATTATGTATCCGCCTACTGCAATAATAATATGAATATATTATACTACAACATTTACGTTTCTGTCAATATTTTTTTGTATAATATATCTAAAAGACTAATACTAATTCCAAATCAACCTATAGACAAATCCTCGGATATAATTCTGCGTCAGGCTCCCTTGAAAGGCGGCAAGCCTTCCTGCGGTCGCCTTTCTTGACTTGGATTATTCTATCTGTCGGCTTTGTCTATAGAACGATTTGGAATTAGTATAA
>JBJEQS010000177.1:0-2515 GCA_051881875.1 Oscillospiraceae bacterium | reverse complement strand
ACTAACTTGTAAAACTAACTTCCACACTATTTGCCCTTATGGTAGAAATTACTTATTCTTAACTTTACTTGTGGAATTTACTTACTCTTAATGTTATGTTCTTCTTATTCATCCTTATTACTGCTCCGGCCGGAACAGGAGTATTTATGAATAAGAATAAACATTTAATATATGATGAACGTCATCAGATTGAGCAAGGTCTTAATTCCTCATTAAGTTTTAAGGCTATCGGCAGAGATATAAGGCGTGACTGTACTACTATTGCTAAAGAAGTTAAAGCACACATTATTTTTGAAAAGAAAGGAGCGCCTTACAGGTCCTTTAATGATTGCAAAATAAGGGCTGGCTGTCTACACAAAGGGGATGTCTGTCAGGACTGTACACGCGGTAAAAGTAGAAATCTATGTTTCTCTTGTGGTAAATGCACAACTTCCTGCAAGGATTACATTAAAGAGGTTTGCCCTCTACTGGATAAAGCTCCTTATGTTTGTAATGGTTGTAACAAGCTTAACACCTGCACATTGGAAAAGAGATTTTACAGAGCTCGCCAAGCGCAAAAAGAGTATGAAGAAATAAGAAGCCAATCACGATCAGGTTTTAACCTCACCGAAGAGGAATTGCATCAGTTGGATTCTGTAATAAGTCCTCTTTTGAAGCAAGGACAGTCGCTTCATCACATACTTGCCAATAATCCGGATACCATATCTATATGCGAGAAAACAGCTTACATTTATGCTGATAATGGATTATTCAGTGCCAAGAACATAGACATGCCTCGCAAAGTACGATTTAGACCACGCAAGAAGAAATCAAAGGAACTGAAGGTTGACAAATCCTGTAGAATCGGACGCACTCTGGAAGATTTTCAAAAGTATCATGAAGAAAACCCTTCCATCCCAATAACAGAATTAGATTCTGTTGAAGGTAAAAAGGGCGGTGCAGTGCTTTTGACAATCCACTTTGTGCTTCCAAAGCTACAACTGGCTTTCTTACGAGAATCTAATGACTCCAAGTCTGTTACCGACATATTTAATTACCTTTATGAGCTTCTTGGTGAAGAAAGGTATAAAAGAATCTTTTCATTATGTCTTGCTGATAATGGTACTGAGTTCTCTAATCCTACAGCTATTGAATGTGATTCAGATGGAGTTATCCGTTCTTATGTATTTTATTGTGACCCGTCTTCTCCGGGACAAAAAGGTGCTTGTGAAAATAACCATGAGTTTATTAGGAGAGTTATTCCGAAAGGTATAGATATCGGCAAATACACACAGGCAGATATCAATCTCATGATGGATAACATCAACTCATATGGAAGACCCGAACTTGGTGACAAATCTCCATATGACATGTTCGAGTTCTATTATGGTAAAGAGATACTTGACATTCTTGGTGTACATAAGATACCTGCAAATGACATTATTCTAAAGCCAGAATTATTAAATCAAAGGCAGCCGGGCAACGCTCACCTTTGAATAATGTGCGTATCGCGCGCTATTACCCTTACTTCGCTTAATTACAAAAAATCTGGTTAGGACTATCTTGTCAAGGCCGCAGCCACTTTGTGGTGCCGCCTTTTGCGGCAGCCTTGACACATATAGTCCAACCAGATACAAGACACCTAAGCGAAGTAAGGATAATAAAAATTTCTGCGCCAGCAGAAATTTCATTTTCAACTAGAATTAAAAAGGCCGGAGTCCTGTGCAATTGGATGAGTTCCATATTTTTAACACAGAGGTGGAATTCACTAACTCTTACAAGGAACCATGTGAACTCGACTTCTCATTTTTGTGCGCATTTTTCCGGCTTTATATATAATTATAAGGATTATCTCACGAAAATCCATGATTTTATCTGAATTTATATGATTTTCAGAGCAAAAAACTTCCACCCAGTGGAATTTGTCCCTACAAGGTGGAAGTAAATCTTACAAGGTGGAATTAACTTTTACAATTGACCTTTTATTTTGACTTTACCGATTCGATTTATAATGCCGTGGATTACGAATAAGACTTTTAATCATCAAATATACCGTATTTCAAAATGCACCCTTCCTTTACGGTCAATCTCCATTACTGCGTAACTTGGTCGTTTTCCCTCTTGTCTTGGATAGGAAAGACTTCCCGGATTCACCACTGTAATTTCATCCTGCTCATCTATTTCCGGTACATGGGTATGTCCGTAAAAGGCAAGATTGCAGCCCTCCCCCATTGCATAATCCTTAAGAATCTCATTTCCATCATTCACATAATAATGATGACCATGGGTAATCATTATTTTATATCCCGCAATATCCGTCATAATCTCCCTTGGCAAAGAAGAATAATAATCCGTATTGCCGGCAACAACATAAAGTGGGCAACCTGCTGCCACTTCCAGCAAGGATTCATCACCGCCGCAGTCGCCGCAATGAATCACATAGTCCAATGGTCGTTCCCTGTTTAATGCGATAAAATAATTTCGGTTGTCTTTATGGGTATCACTAACGCTCAGAACTCTCATGCTTTTCCTTCTT
>JBJEQS010000176.1:0-2519 GCA_051881875.1 Oscillospiraceae bacterium | reverse complement strand
GCTTTTTTTCAAAAAAGCTGGCGGATTCCAAAGGCAGAGCCTTTGGTCGCTCGAAAGAGCGAAACGGGGGTGTGGGGGCGGAGCCCCCGCCCAACAATCGTTCAAAAAAGTTTTTTGTCAAACTTTTTCCAAAAAAAGTTTGGTCGGCTGAAAGCCGACAGCTTTGCTGATATGAAATATCAGCAAACGGGCGACCAGTGGTCGCCCTTACAGAAGCAACTGTCAGACAGATATATTTCATTCCGCAAATATGTACAATATTGACGGCTTTAATGGTTAATATTTCACTTATAATAAGAATTTTTAAAATAATGGAATAAACTGTATTAAATCGCTTGACAAATATCAAAAAAAATTGTATTCTTAAAGAAATATCTGTATATATAATATTTAAAGGAGGTTATTTTTTTATGCTTACAGATGCTAACAACAAGTTTCAGAAAGAGGGACTTACCTTTGATGATGTGCTTCTGATACCGGCAAAATCAGATGTTACACCAAACATGATTAATCTGAAGACACAGCTTACAAAGACTATTACCCTCAATACACCTATTATGACTTCAGCCATGGATACTGTCACAGAGTCCAAAATGGCAATTGCAATCGCAAGAGAAGGCGGCATAGGTATTATACATAAGAATATGACAATCGAACAGCAGGTTGAGGAGGTCGACAAGGTAAAGCGTTCAGAAAACGGCGTTATAACAAATCCATTCTCACTCACTGAAAATCATTATGTATATGAAGCTGATGAGCTTATGGGCAAATACAAGATTTCAGGTGTTCCGATAGTTGACAAGAAGGGCAGACTGGTTGGTATCATAACAAACCGTGATATGAGATTCATGGTTGATTACAATGTAAGAATTTCTGATGTTATGACAAAGGATAATCTTATCACAGGAAAAGTCGGCACAACGCTTCAGGAAGCACAGGAAATCCTCAGAAAGCATAAAATAGAAAAACTTCCTCTTGTTGATGATAACGGCTACCTCAAGGGACTTATCACAATCAAGGATATTGAAAAGGCAGTACAGTTCCCGAATTCCGCAAGAGATGCCAAGGGCAGACTGCTCTGCGGTGCGGCAATCGGCGTTACAAATGATGTTCTTGACAGAGCAAAGGCACTGATAGATGCACAGGTTGACGTTCTTGTACTTGATTCAGCACATGGCCACAGTGCGAATATCATCAACTGCGTGAAGAAAATCAAGGAGGCATTCCCTGATACACCGGTTATCGCAGGAAATATCGCAACAGCAGAAGCCGCTGAAGAACTCATTCAGGCAGGAGCAGACTGTATAAAGGTTGGTATAGGTCCCGGTTCAATCTGTACAACACGAGTGGTATCAGGAATAGGCGTACCGCAGATTACAGCAATATATGACGCAGCTTGTGTTGCGGCTAAATATGGAATTCCTGTTATAGCTGACGGCGGTATCAAGTATTCAGGCGATATAGTAAAGGCTCTTGCGGCAGGTGCAAACGTTGTAATGCTCGGCTCACTCCTTGCAGGCTGTGAAGAAGCACCGGGAGCTATGGAAATATTCCAGGGACGTTCATTCAAGGTTTACAGAGGAATGGGAAGTCTTGGAGCAATGGAATGCGGTTCAAAGGACAGATACTTCCAGGCAGATACAAAGGATACAAGAAAGCTTGTTCCTGAGGGCGTTGAAGGTCGTGTACCATATAAGGGAGCGGTATCAGATACAATATTCCAGCTTTGCGGCGGTATACGTTCAGGTATGGGTTACTGCGGCTGTCCTGATATTCAGTCGCTCCATGAGAGAGCAAAATTCGTAAGAATAACAGGTGCAGGTCTTAAAGAAAGCCATCCGCATGATATATATATCACCAAGGAAGCACCTAACTATTCGGCACAGATATAAACGGGGAGGATAATATTATGAGTAAATTTTTGGCAAGTTATATTGCATTCTGGACAAATTATGTAAATTTCAGCGGACGTACAAGAAGAAGTGACTACTGGTATGCTATGCTCGGACAGTTTATTCTCGGAGTTATCGTTGGAATAATTGTCAACATAACAGGCTTGAAGATTCTTACAACAATACTTTCAATTGTATCATTTCTTCCGGGACTCGCAATTGTAGTAAGAAGACTGCACGATGTAGGAAGAACCGGATTATGGTGGCTTCTCAGCCTTACAGGTATCGGTGCAATCGTAATACTTGTATGGATGTGCATGGACAGTCAGCCGGGTTCAAATAAGTACGGTCCGAATCCTAAGGGTATGTAATTATATATATCCGTCAAATTAAATAATAAAAACAAGCGGGCAGGATTTTAAAAAAAATTCTGTCCGTTTTTAAACTGTATGATGAAATAAACTGATAAAACTGGAACGGGCGAACATAGTTCGCCCCTACACAAGAAACCATCGAACTTACGTTAAGATAAATAAAATTTTCGGGTAGGAACAAACTGCAACAATAAAGCAAAATCCGAAACCAAAAGTTTTTGCCCAGCTTTTTTCAAAAAGCTGGCGGTTTCCA
>JBJEQS010000175.1:0-2520 GCA_051881875.1 Oscillospiraceae bacterium | reverse complement strand
CAAAGCCCTTGTCGCCGTCCGCAGACGGCGAAACTCCACAGGGGTGCGGGGGCGGCAGCCCCTGCCAAATCATGCCAATAAAAGTTTTTTGGCAAACTTTTTCCAAAAAAAGTTTGTGCGAACGCAGTTCGCAGAACAGAAACAATAAAATTCCCAGTAAACTATAACAGGCGACCATTGGTCGCCCCTACAAATAACAAGAAAATCCTTTTATTTTTCTGTTTGATATTTTCAGAATAAGTAACTTGACATAATTCGACTATTATATTATAATAATTACGGCACTGCATAAACGGTAGGCGGTTAATAATGCCCCTGAAAGGGGGCTTGTCCTATGAGTTTCATTGAATTTATAACTTGCATTGGCTCTCTTTCAGCACTCTGCTCGTTTCTCTACGAACTTTATAAAGACAATAAAAAGAAATAACCGCCACTCCTGACAAAAGTACGGTTATTTCAGAAATCATATTTAATCAGGGGCTAACCGCTTACTTGCAGTGCCTTTTTTATTATTATACACTCAATTATAAAATATGTCAACAGATAATTTCAACATTTCAACTGTCAGAATGTTGAATAATCTTTCTGTAGGGGCGACAAATGGTCGCTCCTTTGCTGATATTTCATATCAGCAAAGCTGTCGGATTTCAGCCGACCAAACTTTTTTTGGAAAAAGTTTGACAAAAAACTTGCGGCAAGTTGCCGCCTCCATTGTTTAGTCAATATGTTTCTTTGTGGGAGTCAATAATATGAACTTACCTGACAAATAACCATATATCAGCATAAAAGCGGTCGGGTAGTGTGCAAAATGTTACTATTAAGAAAAGTAACGAAACTAAAAGTTTTTGCCCAGCTTTTTTCAAAAAGCTGGCGGCACCTTGCCGCCCGCTATTTGCCTACGCAAAATCTTGAAAATACATCGTTTACAACAGTTTCTGTAACCCTTTCGCCTGTCAGTTCAAGTAATGCATTCAATGCTTCGTCCATAAGCACTGTTACTGCATCAAGCATTTCACCATATTCAAGTGCATCAATTGCTGATTTGACTGCTGTCAGAGCTTTTTCAACGCAGATTTTCTGTCTTTCATTGGCAATTATTCCCTGATGTGCCGGTATATCATTATTCATAAACATTTTCTCAAGACATTCCGAGAGATAATTTATTCCAATATTATCCTTTGCGGATATTTCAACAAAATATCTGAAATTCTGTTTTATCAAATCCATATCAATAACCGATTCTGCATCGGATTTATTTATTACAGCAACAGCTTTTTTTGTTTTAAGTTTTTCAATAAGACTGAAATCATCATCACAAAGAGGAATCGTGCAGTCGAATACAGCAAGTACAAGGTCTGCTTCATCAAGCCTTGAATATGCAATATCAACCCCTATTTTTTCTATTTCATCATCTGTAGTGCGGATTCCTGCCGTATCAGATAATCTGAGCGTGAGAGAGCCTAACCGTACACTTTCTTCGATAACATCTCTTGTAGTACCGGCTATATCAGTTACAATGCTCCTCTTAAATCCTGAAAGACAGTTCATAAGTGTTGATTTGCCAACATTCGGTTTGCCTACTATGGCGGTATTTATGCCATTACGGACAATTCTTCCATAGTCATATGTGGCAGATGTTTCCATAAGTTCGCTGTAAATCTGATTTATTGATGATTTCAGAGCATCTGGTTCAACTTCCGGTATATCCTCATCGGGATAATCCGCCCATACGGAAAGATTTCCAAGAACATGAACAATTTTATCGGATATGGATTTTATACGTCTGAAACAAGCTCCTTCACGCAATGATACAGCATATTTCAGCTCATTGCTGCTGTCTGCGGATATTATATCCATTACCGCTTCAGCCTGTGTCAGAGATAATTTTCCGTTGAGAAATGCTCGTTTTGTGAATTCGCCGGCAGGAGCAAGTTCAGCACCATTTTTCAGGATAAGCCTTAAAATCTGTCTTGTGATGAATATACCGCCATGGCATGAGATTTCAACGACATTTTCGCCTGTATAGCTTTTCGGTGCTTTGAATACTGTCAGGACGACATCATCAAGAAGTTCGCCGTTATCATGGATATGTCCGTAAGCACAGGTATATCCCTCCATTTCAAGCGGATTTTTTCCTCTGAATATTTCAGCGGCAACGGCGATGGCATTTTCGCCGGATATTCTTATAACCGATATGCCGCCGACAGCATTCGGCGTAGCAATAGCAGCAACAGTTGACATATTAAAAAACTCCTTTCGGTTTTGGTATCAGTAAATTAAGCGGCAAGTTGCCGCCTCCGGTTTTAAGTATTTTGTTTTATCCAAGCGGTCGGGTAGTTACAGAATGTTATTATTAAGCTTAAAACGAAAGCAAAAGTTTTGGTCAAGCTTTTTCAAAAGCTTGCGGTTTCCAAAGGCAGAGCCTTTGGTCGCTCGAATGAGCGAAACGGGGGTGTGGGGGCGGTAGCCCCCGCCCTTCCATCGTTTAAAAAAGTTTTTTGTCAAACTTTTTCCAAAAAA
>JBJEQS010000174.1:1749-11014 GCA_051881875.1 Oscillospiraceae bacterium | reverse complement strand
AACAGAAACAATATAATTTTTCAAAAAACACAACGGGCGACCAATGGTCGCCCCTGAAAAAATAATCCATCGAATTCATGTTAAATTAGTTTTAAGGAGTGAGTATTGTGAATAATTCTCATTTTACAGCAAAAAAATATATATTCATTATTACGCTTGCGTTGATGTTCTTTATACCTGAGATTTGTATAAACAGAACTGTGGCTAATACAACAAATAAAGTTTCAGGTTCAATTACATGGGCGGAAAACTGGGGCTGGACATCTTCTTCTCCGGCGGATAATGCTATAAGATATTGCCAGATAGATGAGCCGACTTTATCTTTAAAGCTTGAATTAGTTAATGACAATGATGAAACAGATATTGTTTATGTTAATACTCAAAGTCAGTCCATTGGCGGAAATTGTTTTTTATCATATAGTTCTGTTGAGAAAAATTCAACATGGAATTATACCATATCCAATATTCCGGAAAATTATTCGATAAAAAGCGTTATTCCTAATGAAGTTGCAGGCTATACCTCTGCGGTAGCTAATATGTTCGATATTACATATACTCTGGACACCGAACCTGTAACTATTACTGCAAAAAGATTAAATTCATCACTTGGCAGTATAGGCTTAACTATAAATCTGACCAGTTCTCAGACTAATAAAACCATAACTCAAAAAGTATCTTTTGGAAATGGCAGTACATATACATTTAACGTTCCGAAAGGTTATGAATATTCTTTTTCTGTAAATAACAGCTTCAGTGGAGTATATGTTCTTAAACAGTTGAATAATGAAGACCATGAAGAAATAATTGCCGCAAGCAATGAAAATGCTATCTCCAATATAACCTCCAAAGGCGAAGGTTATCAGGATAAATATGTATTGTATACTGTTCCTGAGGGAAATAATACATTTAAAAAAGTATGGTCTACTACTGAAGCAACTCATGCTGAAAATAAAGATTTAAAGTTTCAGCTGCTGTTTTTAATTGATGGTGAACCATATGCCAGCACAAATCATACAACAATAAATGAAAAAACATACTCTATTCTTGATAATGATGATATTGCTATACAATCAGAATTATTTGGATATTCCGTTGACAGAAGTTCATCGGTCAGCGATTCAAATATCACATTTACGCTTCCTGAATACACCCTTGACGGCAAAGAAGTAACATGGGCTTTTCAGGAGGAAATGATTGAGGGCTATATTCCGGAATATACTCTGAATTCATCTACATATGAAGTTCAGAAAATAAATAATGTTTTTTATGAGGGTAAATTTATTGTAAATATCAAATGGAATGATATTGCAGACAATTCCAAAAGAGAAAAACAGATAGTAACTCTCGCACTTTACAGAACTGCAACCAATTCAGAAGGTGTTATTCAAGGCGGAAGCAAACTTGTTGAAACAATAGACTTACAACCTGAAAATGTGGATATTAATACTCAAAGTTATATATTTGATAATCTTATTTCAAATGATTCATCAACAGGTGCAGCTTATAACTATTATGTAATTGAAACTCTGTATACTTTAGATGATAATGGCGAAAAAATTCCAAGTAGCGATTATAAAGTACTTGAAGATGGTAAATTAACAGTCAGCGGCGGTACAATTAATAATGTTCTTGACGGCAAAGTATCCTACAGTGCTGAAAAAATATGGAGCAATAATAAATTGCCGAAACCTTATAAAACATATTTTTATCTTTATCGTTATGAAAATAAAGGTACTGATGATATAGAAGCAATCAAAAATGCATATCAGGTTCCAAATGCAGATGATGACGTAAATTTCTTATATCAGCTTGCTGATAACACATCTCCTCAGACTATCAGCTGGGACAATCTTGATAAATACAGTAATAACGGATATGAGTATGTGTATTTTGTAAAAGAAGTAATGATTGGTTTCCAGACAGATGCCAATGGAATTATCGTTGAATATGAATCACAATATAATAATAATCAGCTTACAGATGATAGAAAAAATATACATACTGTACTTTTTAATGGTTCTGTACTTACAAACATTCCTCTGTATAAAACCAGAATAGATGTTTCTGATATCTGGATTGCCGCTGCATTACAGGAAACTTTTGCTGATTGTACCATAGAGGCAGGTTTATTATACTATGATAAGGCAGAAAAATGCTTTAAGGAAGTTACAGACCCAAAAGCAACTGATATTTTAAGTTATAAAGCAAGTGCAATAGAATCGGCATATCTTTGTGCCGATAAATATGATAGTGATGGCAATGAAATACAATATATTGCTTATCAGAAATCTGTAAATGACAGCAGTGGAATTTCTTATACATTCGATTTGAACGGCTTGAATTCAAAGCTGCATGAAGCAAATCCGGAAACTGATGAGGAAATTCAGGATTTTATCTTAAACAATCTTGATTATAGTTTTATATCTAACGGTCATACATTTAAGTGTACAGTTACTAAAGATGGTGACAACGCATTTTTAATTAAAAACACTATTGCAGACATCATCTATTTTAATATTAATAAACAGTGGAATTTACAGAATTCTGATGATGTTTGTGAATTGACTTTCCGGATTAAACAGACCAACTCAAAGGACAACAGTACATCACAAATGGAACTGTCTGTTTCTCCGGTATTTAGTGAAATCAAAGATGATGAAGATAATGTTATCGGTGAGAAATTTGCAGGTCTTGAAAGCGGTGAAGTTACAAATGGCATAGAGAATGCAGACTATAAAGACCTTGCATGGACTTATAAATCCCAAACCAATTGGATTGAAAACGGCATCATATTGCCTAAATATGATGAAAACGGATATGAATATGATTATTCATTGACAGAGTCTGAAGGCAACTATGGTACTATTATAAATTACACAAAATCAGAAGGACAAGATGGTGCAACATATTTAACTGCTAATGTAAATAATTATAATGGCGGCGGCGGTAAAGTTTTCACATTATCTGCTGAGAAAAAATGGATTGTTGGCGGTGATGTTGAAAATTACAGTGATGTTATAGTTGCAGTAGTAAAAAATACTCTTGATGAAAGTGGAAATAAATTATACTTCACCGGTGATTTTAATTCAGATGGTGAAATGCAATTTTCTGCTGACAGAACAAAAGCTAAAACTTATGTACTTAATGAAAGCAATAACTGGAAAATTACAGTACAATATCCCGGAGATGCTCAGCCTGTTCATATGGAAGAACTGGCTCTTAAATATTCATATGTAAATGAAGCAAATAAATCTGTTACTGAAACAGGATATATTGACTATACTGAAGATAATTACTATATTAATGGTACTGGCAGCGGAGATATCGGAGGAAGTGTATGCACATCAAATCAGGAGTATAGAGTTATATCTGAGATTAAGGGCACAGCTTCTTATTTTACTAACCGGAGAGTTGGTAATGTTACTTTAAATATTGATATTGTATGGAAAGACAAAGGCTGTGAGAAGTATCGACCGACAGAAGCTCAGGGCGTTGAATTAAAAATTACAGGTTCTGATGAGAAAGTATATAATCTTAATGTTAATTTTGATGCAGCAGCTGCAATTGGTACTTCCAAAACTTTAGTTGATAATGGTGTAACATGGACTTTGACAAAAACAGGTGATAATATTTGGAAAGCAAGTGCAGCTCTGATTAAATATGATGAAAAAACCGGTGTTGCCATAAGCTATGTTGTTGAGGAAGTCGGCAGAGATGTTGCCAATGAACGAATAACTTTTGATGATGAAAACTATTATGTATCTTATGAATCTGATGAATACATTATTTCTAAGCTTAGAAATGATGATATACAGAATGTTACTTTTACTAATGTAATTGATAAAACTACTGAATTGGTAATATATAAAGTCTGGTGTGATGATGCAGTAAGAAATATGCGTCCTGAGCTGCAATTTACAATCTATACTAAAGATAATGATAAATATGCAGAATATAATGAAACTACTATTTGTACAAGAGAAAAAGTATCTGAATATGAGAATAAACCTTATGACGTATGGAAAATTACATATTCCAATCTTCCTGTTTATAATCTTGAAACTTGTGAATTAATAGAATACTATGCAAAAGAAAATAAACTTGACAGCAGTTTTTATAACGAAATATATTATTATCATAATGATGATAATTCTGCCGGAATTGCTAAAGCGATAAGCGACCTTGATGATACATCTTATAATTCTGATAATGATTATCAATTAGAATTTTCCAATCATGACGATAATCCATACTTAACCAACAATGATTGTGTAATCAATAAGATAAGTGATACTCTTGAATATTCTTTCGCTAAAAAATGGACCGGATTTGATGGCGTTGATGGCAATATGAGTGGATTGAAATTTAATTTCACAATTACCTGCACCATTGAAAATTCGGACATATCATATATTTGTTCAAACAGTGAACAGACATTCAGCACACCTTCAAATAATGAAAATGTTTATAAATGGACATTCCCAAAATATGATGCTTATGGCCGCAGATGCATTTATACTATAAGTGAACAGGTTTTAAAGGACAATACAGATTTAACTGATAATATTTTTGATATATCAATAAACAATCAAAGCGATAATTATTCTGTAATAACCAATAACTATGGCAGTGCAAAGAACAGAGGTTCTGTTACTGTATCAAAAATCTGGGATAATATCAAAAATGGTGATACTTATCCTGAAATGACTTTTGAATTATATCGTATTGATGGTGATACAGAAAAACTGATTGATACAGTTAAAATTTCGGGCGGTACTTTCAATGAAGGTACTGATTTAACGAAATCATTTGATGATGTGCTTATATACTCACCAAATGGCGATAAGTATAAGTATAAAGTAAAAGAAAAGACAGTTTATCCTGCCTATACCTGTACGAAAATAATGGTAAATGGTACTGAAATTTCAGCAGGAGATATTCAGCTTGAATGTGGCAGTACAATATCTTTTACTAATACTTATAACGATGAGAAATCTGATAAAATGACTTTTACCGGAACAAAAGTATGGAATGACTACAACTACAGCGGAAGACCGGAAAATATAACTCTTACTGTTAAAAGAAGTGCAGGCAGCAGTACAGTGACGATTCCTTGTACTATCACATGGAATAAAGATGATTCAAGCAATTGGACATATACTATTACAACTAATGATGGTGTTGATTTGCCTGTTTATGCAACAACCGGTGGAAAATGGTCATATTATATCGTTGAAAACAGTGTAAATGGTTATAGTTCCAATAATACGGTTTATCCATCAAAAATAACAGTAGATGATGCCAACAAAACTGTTACAAATGAAATGAACACTTTAACCAATACGCTTACTAATTCATTTTCCATGACTAAGCAGTGGATTGGTGACGATAAAAATAAATATATTACAAGACCTGCAAGTGTAATGGTATTATTGCAATATCAGGTTACTGATGGAAATGGTGATGTAAGCTGGGAAAGAGTCAGCAATATTCTTCAGGGCTATGAAGATATTGCGGCTGTTGTTCGCACAGACTATTATCAATGGTATTATACTTTTAAAAATCTTGCATGGGATAAAACCTACAGAGTTGTTGAACTTGGTGTTTGCGATGAAAGTAAAGGTACTTTTAATAGTGATGGTACTTATACTCTTAACGATAATAACGTAACATATGAGGTATATGAATATAAAGGTCAGAAATACAGAATTGTAAAAGCTGATGATATTGACAAGAATTTTGGATATACAGTAAAGTATATATCGGAGGATACAATATCAAATATTCTGGCTTATACTGACCTTGTTGTTACTAAAACATGGGTTGATGATAATAATATTTATGGTTTCAGACCTGAAAATATAACATTAAGACTTCAAAGAAAACTTGCCGAAAATGCTCAGGACGACTGGCAGGACGTTAAGGATATTAATGGAAATATTATGGAATATATTATGAAAGGCGATATGTATAAAGATACATGGTCTTTAACCATTCCAAATATTCCAAAATATAGTATTGATGATAAGCTTTATAAATACCGACTGATTGAAGTGAAATTTGATAATCTGGATATCACACAACAAAGTAATGTAAATATAAATGATTCAGCAAGTTATAAGATTGCTGAGCCTGAAACAGATGATAATTATAATGTATCTTTAAAAAATACTATTATCTTAAAAGATGAAGCATACAGAAGCTTTACAGTTTCAAAGAGATGGATTGGCAGTACACCGGATAATGCAGCAGCTGATTTTGAGCTTATCTATAAAATCGGAAAAGACGGTTCATGGCAGCAGTATACTGATGAAGACTTAAAATCAAATGTGCATGTTACTCTTGACGGCACTGCTGATGATAATACTGGTAAATTGGCATATGAAATTTCTCCATGGACAGCGGTATGGGAAAAACTCCCTAAATATGCGATAACCGGAGAATCAATGGAAGAAATATACTATTCTGCAATAGAAACAGATGATGACGGCAATCCTGTTGATAATGATATATACACTGTTGAAGCTGAATATGAGATTGATGATACAGGAAATATTACTAATCAGACAATTTATAATATAGAAAACACACCTTTGCAAATAACTAAAATCTGGGAAGATAATAATAATAAATATAAGCTGCGTTCAACAGATGGTGTTCGATTTAAAATATATCGCAAATTAGCAGCAGGTGAAAATAAAGCAAATATTTCAGCAGCTATTACAAAAAATGGAACTCAGACTATTCCTGCTGATGATGACTGGGAAGAAGTTAAGCTGACAGATACTATTAATAATTCAGCTATTACCCCATATATTAAAGGTGATATTAATGTAGATTATTCTAATCCAAAGGATAAATCCGGCAGCAGCAATGAAGTTATCTTATATGCTGATACTAATACATATTCCGGAAAAGTTTTAAATCTTCCAAAGTATGATAAGGATAATAATGAATACATTTATATTGCAGTGGAACAGCAGGGCAATACAGGTGCTTATAAGTGGCAATATGATGGTAATGATACATTCTCTTACTGGAATGATGCTGACTATCAGAACGCTGTAAGTAAATTCAATTCAGTGGATAATCAATGGGAGGTATCTGTTGCTAACAGACTTATAACAGGAAATATTAAAGTTAATGAACTGTTCAAGGATAACGGCAACAGAATATATGATACTGCTGGTACTATAAAATCAAATGAAAATGTTGACGCTTACAGACCTGACAGCGTTAATGTGAGTATATCAGCAACATACAGCTGTCCTGCAAGTAACGGATATACTAATGGCAATCTTCCAAGTACTTCATCAACATTAATTTTTAGCGGAAATTATACCAATTCAATAAATGATTTGCCTGTTTATGATGCAAAGGGAACTCCTATAAAATATACTGTTACATCAGCAACTAATAAGGAATTATCACAGTATAAAATAAATGCTGTGGGAGATGTTTCAAAGATTATTATAGAACAAGATGGTTCTGAAGTTCAGCAGGGAAATACCCGAACCGGTTCTGATGGAGCATCAAATAATGCTAAAGTTCAAAGTGTAACACTGTCAGAAGATTATTTAACCGAAATTACTTTCCCTAATGTTCATGAAACAGATACTAAAACAGTATCCGTTGTGAAAAAATGGACTGACTATAATACTTATAAAGAATATCTTCCAACAGTTTATGGTTATTTAATAGCAAGCTTTGATATATCAGCCAGTGAAAAAACTTATTGGTTAGTTCCATCTGCTGATATAGATTCAGAAAATCCTATGAAAGACTGGAAATATCTTGGCAGTGATGAAACAAGTGCTAAAACTAATGCTCAAGGATATTTTAGTGATATGTTATATAAAAAAGAACTTGCAAATGATGGAACATCAATTAAGTGGGTAAATCTGCCTGTTAATGCTGTGAATTATCAGTTTGATGGTGTAAATTATGAATTAGGTGCAAAGAATCCGATAACATATCAGGCATTTGAAATTGAAAGTCCGGCTAATCTTAATCAGTATTCAGCTAATACATCAGTTAACGGCGATGTTACCACTATTACTAATACGCTCGCAACAGTAGATATTCCTGTATTAAAATATTGGGACGATGATAACAACAGAGATGGTATCAGACCTGATGAAATAACAATAAATTTAACAGGTTCAGTGAATAATACAGAATGTTATAAGGATAGTAAAACTATGACATCAGATTCCACTGAAAGTATTCCAAAATCGGATATTACCGGAGTTTCGGACGATACATCTAAAGTATCTTGCTGGAAATATGTATTTGCAAATGTTCCGAAATACGACAGCAACGGCAATAAAATAAGCTATTCTGTTACAGAAAACAGTATTGCCAATTATACAATACCTGAAGGATACCCTGAAGCTTATAATAATGGATATTTAATAGTTAATAAACATGAGCCTGAATTAATAGATATAAATGTTACTAAAATATGGAATGATAATTCCAATGCTGACAGACCTGCAAGTATAACAGTAAATCTATTAGCAAACGGCATAATTTCACAAACTGAAACATTAACCGTTGACAATCAGACAGAAAATACTAATGAATGGAAATATACTTTTACAGATTATAAATATGATAATGGTACGGAAATAAAATACACTATCTCAGAAAATCCGGTTACTGATTATAATACTTATTATAATCAGAGTACATTTACAATTACTAACACTCAGCAGGTTGATATTACTGTCAATAAAATCTGGGTTGATAGTGATAATTCAGATAATATGCGACCGGAAAGTGTAACAGTGAATCTGCTTGCAGATGGCGTTCAATCCGATACTGCAACAATATCTGCTGATGCTGATGGCAACTGGACTTATACTTTTGAAAATCTTGATAAGTATAACAGCAATGGTACAGAAATAGTTTATACAGTTTCAGAAAATCCGGTTGACAATTACAGAACATCATACAGTGAGGATACATTTACAATTACCAACACTCTGCTGACTGATGATATTACCATTAATAAGGTTTGGGTTGATAATGATAATTCAGATAGTATGCGACCGGAAAGTATAACAGTGAATCTGCTTGCAGACGGAAAACCGGTTGATGATGCTACAGCCACAATATCCGCTGATGCTGATGGCAACTGGACTTATACATTTAAAAACCTTGATAAGTATAACAGTGATGGTACAGAAATAGTTTATACAGTTTCAGAAAATCCGGTTGACAATTACAGAACATCATACAGTGAGGATACATTTACTATTAC
>JBJEQS010000174.1:0-1649 GCA_051881875.1 Oscillospiraceae bacterium | reverse complement strand
AAAATCCGGTTGACAATTACAGAACATCATACAGTGAGGATACATTTACTATTACTAACACCCTGCTGATAGATATTAATGTCAATAAAATATGGGTTGATGAAAACAATCAAGATGGTATCAGACCGGACTATATTGATGCCGGACTATACATTGTCAATGATGAAAACAATTGGGTTGACACCTTTAAACAAATTACTTTAAATGATGAAAATAACTGGTGCGGTACTATAAACAATCTGGATAAGTATGATGAAAATGGTCTGCTCAGGTATTCATTTAATGATACAGCAGAAGGATATACTTCATCATGTGATTTTGATGCTGATAAAAATGCTTATATTCTTACTAATGAGCATATTCCTTATCAGAGAAATATCAAAGTTGCAAAAATCTGGAATGATGATAATACTGAAAACAGACAATCTGAAATTACTGTAAATCTCTATAGTGTTGAAAATGATATTCAATCCGATGTTTTATGTACCTTAACACTTTCAGATGAAAACGACTGGCATGATGAATTTGAAAATTTACCTGTTTATAAAAATGGCACTAAAATACAGTATATAATTGCTGAAGAAAATGTTGATGGTTATGCTGCTTGTTACAGCGGCAATATGGAAGATGGCTTTATCATTACTAATACTGAATTAATTGATATACCTGTTAAAAAAGTCTGGATTGACAGCGAAAATCAGGACGGAATCAGACCTGATGAAATTGAAGTCAGCCTTTTAGCTGATAATGAGATAGTTTCTGCTCAGATAATAACAGCTGATGATGAATGGACTTATACTTTCAAAGGCTATCCGAAATATGACCGGAATATGAATATTATAGAATATTCTGTAACAGAAAATCCGATTAATAATTATACTACAGAATATTCTGTTGAAGACGGCGTCTATATTATAACTAATACTCATGATATTATGACATTAAATATCAATGTTGAGAAGATATGGCTTGATGATAATAACCAGAATTCAAGACCTGATACTATTACCATAAAACTTTATGCAGATAATAGTTATACAAATAAAACTCTGCAATTAAGTGCAGAAAAGAACTGGAGCGGTGAATTTACAGATTTGGATATGTATTCCAGCGGAAGAAAAATAGTCTATACAATAGATGAAATATCTGTTGATGGATATATCTCAACTATTACAGGTGATTATCAAAATGGTTTTATAATAAGTAATAGTTATATAATTCCGGAAGAAACTACAGCCATAACAGAAGAAACAACTACAGAAGAAACAACTGCAATAACCATTCCTGAAATATCAGCTACAACAGAAACAACTATAACGACCATTTCGGAAACATCAGCTACAACAGAAACAACTGCAATAACCATTCCGGAAATAACAGATACAACAGAAACAACTGCAACAACCGTTCCGGAAACAACAGATATAACAGAAACAACTGCAACAACCATTCCGGAAACATCAGCTACAACAGAAACAACTGTAACAACCGTTCCGGAAACAACAGATACAACAGAAACAACTGCAACAACCGTTCCGGAAACAACAGATACAGCAGAAACAACAGCAACAACCATTCCGGAAACAACAGATACAACAGAAACAACTGCAACAACCGTTCCGGAAACAACAGATATAACAGAAACAACT
>JBJEQS010000173.1:0-11015 GCA_051881875.1 Oscillospiraceae bacterium | reverse complement strand
AAAGGCTCTGCCTTTGGAAACCGCAAGCTTTTGAAAAAGCTTGACCAAAACTTTTTCTTTTTTTGTCGAACTCACGTTAATTTAACATGAATTCGATGGATTATTTTTTAAGGGGCGACCATTGGTCGCCCGTTATAGTTTACTGAAAATTTCATCAAGCGGCTGAAAGCCGCACAAACTTTTATTTTGGGTTGTCGAACTCACGTTAATTTAAAACTTTATTTTACAAAAATAATATCATAATATTCCTTAAAAGTCAATATTCCTATTTTATTATACATTTTTTATACAATAAAACAAAATATTATCATCAGAATTCAGTATATTTTTTCAGCTTTATCTGCATAAAAAATGGGCGAACACAGTTCGCCCCTAAAGTATATGAAACCGCAATATTTTGTAAATTAAAAAAATGTCTTTATGCCGCTACAGCACGATATCTTTCTCTGCCGATTATATCCTCCATTACACTCTCAGGAGATATATTTCCGGACTTCACCATATCAAAGAGTGCAGGTGAAAATCCTGAAACCAGCGCTGCTCCTGTTTCTGAAAGAGTTACAGGCAATACAGAGCTTCTGCTGCAAAGATTCCAGAAAATTACTTCAGGAAGCTTATAGCCAAACTTTGCATATTTTTTCCTCATTGTTTCAAAAAGCGGCAGACTGTTTCCGCCCTCAATGCAGCTGTCAAACTGCATATCCGAAAAAATATAAAGCCTTTTCGGCATATCGCTCTTTGAAACCTTACTGGAAACAGCTGTGTCAAGAATAAGTCTGAATACAGCCTCAAGGTTGGTGTTTGCACATTCGTTATATGAAGCACAGTAACGGGACTTTTCGTAAATGTCACTGCCTTTTATCTGTATAAGACGGGGTTTTTTTGAAAATGTGATGAAATGTCCTCCGAATGAACCCTTGTTATGCTCTGCAAAATAAATACCAAGTGAGAGAGCAGCATCAATGGGACGTGGAGAATTTCCCCATGTCATAGAGCCTGAACCATCAATAACCGCAATGGCATTCTCATCTGATATGCAGCAGTCGGGCAGACTTTTCCATGTAACATCAAGGGCAGTCCTCTCCTCATCTGAAAGCTTTTCCGAAAGTGCTCTGCGAACTATCTCATAAGGATAGAGCGTATCTGCATGAAGAACTGATGTTCCATTGCTGACGCTTTTAAGATATTCACAGTAACGCTCCTTGTCGTTTCGGATAAATGCCTTTTTATATTTGAACATTGCTCCGGCTGGCTGTTTGCCATAGTCAAATGTATAATCCATAACTCTAAGACGGTTTTCGGTAATATCTATGTATTTTCTGAGAGCAGAGAGGGTATGACGGTAGTTTTTTTCCGTCATTCCAAGGATTCTGCAAAGCCTTCTGGCATCTTTTACCGTTTTATCTGATGAAGCATTGACCGATGGAAGCCATTTTGCAATAAGAGATACAGGCTTGCCTTCCGCCATATCTGCAATATCACTTTCAAGCTGTACCTTTATTGCGGCAGCAGCCTCTTTTTCGCATGGAGTTTCCAGAAGAACACAAATATCGTCAAATCTGCCATATTCTGCAAAAACAGGGATATTTTTTCTTATACTTGCCGGAGCAAAGAATGCAAGATGCTTTACTGCAATGTGGAAAAAACGCCTTTCACCAAGTCCGCCTCTGACGTCCCTTGCAAAGAAGATTATCTTCATTGTCTTATCCGCATCTTCGGTGTATGCTCTTAAAACAGCTTTTCCGATTTCCTCCTCAGAAGCGTTTCGCATTGCCCCCGCCTTGAAAAACAGATTCAGACATTCTGAACCGGAAGATATGTATGCCTTTCCGCCGTTTTCGGTTAAAGTTTCATTTGCCTTTTTCTTCATTGCATTTAACATCTTGAAACACTCCTTTTTCACAAGACGGCTTTACCGATAATATCGGGCAGGATTCGAACCTGCATTGACCAATCATCATTGCTGTCACTGTCTTAAAATAACTCAAATTTGATGGATTATTTTTGTAGGGGCGACCATTGGTCGCCCGTCTTAGTTTACTTGGAATTTTATTGTTTCTGTTGTGCGAACTTCGTTCGCACAAACTTTCCAGCTTTTTGAAAAAAGCTGGGCAAAAACTTTTAATTTCGCCTTTTGCTTAGTAATAACATTTTTTAACTACCCGACCGCTTGGATAAAACAAAATACTTAAAATAGGAGGCGGCAACTTGCCGCAAAAGCTTGACCAAAACTTTTATTTTTGGTTATCGAACTCACGTTTATTAATAGAATTGCACACGACTCCATAATAAAAATTTTTATGCCCTTTTGCAAAGGCTGGTATAAGCGATATGCTTATATACTATTATAATATTCATAACTCCTTTATCTGCTGTCTGAGCCGTTAAATTTTAAAATACAAGACGCTTTTATTTTTTCATGTGACAGATGAATAATAAAATTTTTGCTGTATGCGTCTTTGCCACGGTACTTTTTTTGATGCTCTGCCAACTGAGCTACGGGTTGCCCCGACAGGATTCGAACCTGTGACATTCATGGATAATATTGCTGCAAGTACCGTTATGATTGCAAATTCAGCCCTTTACAACACCCACTGTAAACAGCCGTCCGACTGCTTCGGTAAGCTCATGCTGATTTTGCATTACCTTGTCAATGTCCTTGTAGGCAAATCGTGATTCCTCCGCAACATCGGATTTTTTGCTCTTTCCAAGAACAATGTTATTCGCCTTTAAATCGTTTATTACCGTATCAACGGCAAATTTCTGCATTGCGGCAGTTCGTGAGTAAAGCCGTCCTGCACCATGCGAGGAGGACATAAAGCTGTCAGGATTCCCCTTGCCACGCACAATGTAGCTGTATGAACCCATTGAACCCGGAATTATTCCCATTTCTCCATCTCTTGCACTTATAGCACCCTTTCTGTGAACGAATACATCTCTCCCAAAATGATTTTCAAGAGCCGCATAGTTATGATGACAGTTTATCTCATCTGAAAAATGCACTTCTGTACCTGTGTATTTAAGCAGATATTTTCCTAAAATACCCTTGACCTTTTCCAGCATTGCATTACGGTTTTCATATGCGAAATCCATTGAAAGCTGCATCCAGTCAAGATATCTCCGCCCCTCCGCAGAATCCGCCGGAAGAAATGGAAGCCGCCACTCCGCCGGAACAGAACTGTGCCATTTTTCGTTAAGTTCAGCTGCAATGCAGTTAAAATATTCACATACCCTGTAGCCGAAATTTCTGCTGCCTGAGTGAAGCATAATGGTGCAAAATCCGTTTTCATCTTCCTGAAGCTCAATAAAGTGGTTTCCGCCTCCCAATGTTCCCACCTGAAAATAACCATCTGAAATGTTGGCGGCAAGTTCAGGGTCATTCTCATATTTTGAAAACTCCTCCTTTGCCTTATCGAGAACAGCAGAGTTCTGCTTTGTCTTGTAATGAGCAAAACCTGTGGGAATGTTTCTGAGAATATCTCCCACAATTGCCTGCAAAAGCGTTCCGCTGCCCGTTATGGTTTCACGAAGTACCGAAACCGGAATATCAGTTCTTGCAAATGCCATTCCGCAGCCTATGTCCACACCTACAGCATTTGGTATAACTGCTCCGTCACAGGCAATTACTCCGCCGATTGGCATTCCCTTTCCCGTATGAGTATCGGGCATAAGTGCTGCCCATTTATATGTAAATGGAAGCTGAGCGATATGCTCTGCCTGTTCAATACAGCTTTCCTCTATTGTATCCTTCTCCGCCCATATCTTTATAGGAAATTTGTCTTTTACATTATAAACGAACATATCATTCATTCCTTTCATTGTTTGCTGTCGATGTTTCCATTATAATCCTTAAATGCCATTTTGTCATTTAAAAAAATCTGCGAACATTCGCCGGCATATTGAAAACTGAATTAAAATGTGATATTATGGAAATATAAAAGCAATATTTTATTTCACATAGAACGGAAGTGACTTTATGGGCGGTTTTTCGGAACTTATCAAAAATTTTGACAAAACAAGAGATTATATCAGAGATTTTTTTATCTATGGGTTTAAGGTGAGAAATGAATTCAAGGGCAAAAGCTCCCGAACTTATGATGACGAGAAAAGACGTGCGGAAAGCTGGCTGGGCGACGTTTTCAGATATGATAATACACGCCGGGGCAAGCAGGTATCAATTACAGTTGACAGCGGACATATCAGCGAAAATCCTATTTACAGTGCCTATTATTCCAAAAGCTTCACCGATAATGACATCAAACTCCATTTCATGCTTATGGATATACTCAATGGCAATTCTCTCAATGTCCGTAAGATAACCGAAAATCTGAACAGCAGATATTCGCAGCTTTTTGATGAACAGACAGTCAGAAATAAACTCAAGGAATATGTATCTGAGGGAATTATACTGTGCGAAAAAAAGGGACGTGCGGATATATTTACGCTTTCTTCCGATACAGCAGAAAGCTTTTTTTCCGAGTATGACGGACTTGAGGACGCAGTGAAATTTTTCTCTGAAGCACATGAATTCGGCATTGCCGGCAACAGTATCCTGAAAACTGCCGGACTTAAAAACGATATTTTTCTTAACAAGCATAATTATATAGTCCACACCCTTGAAGATATAGTGCTTCTTGACATACTTCACATAATGGAGGAAAAACGATTTGCCGTTATAACCAATTTCGGCAGAGGAGGAAAAACCTCAAAGATTGAAGGCATACCATTAAAAATATATTCATCTTCACAGACGGGACGGCGGTATGCTGTTATGTATATTCCGGAATTCAAGCGATATAATTCATTCAGACTTGACTACATAAAAAATGTTTATCCTATGGGTATATGCGAGGAATACGACAGTTATGCCGAAAAACTCCGCTGCTGCGAGGGGAAATGCTTCGGCGTATCTTTCGGAAAAAGAAGCGGTGAGAATACAGGTGGAATTTTCCGTATGGTTCTGAGGATAGATGAGGAGAATGAGGATTTTGTACTTGAACGGCTCAAAAGAGAAAAACGATGCGGAAGTGTTTGCAGGATTGATAATAACCTCTTTGAATATACCGCTGAGGTTTTCGATATAAACGAAATGATGTCGTGGGTAAAGACATTTATCGGCAGGATAATTTCTGTCGAAAGTACAAACAAGAAAATAACCGACAAGCTTTATCGTGACATATCCCGTATGAAACGTATCTATTGCAAAGAGGAGGACGAGTAGCATATGGAACTTTTTTCAGAGATATACGGGGCATATTTCCGATGTGCAGAAAGAATACTGTCCGAAAAAGAACTGACAGAAAAAAAAATCCGGAAAATTATTTCCGAAAATGCTTTCAAAGATTCTCTGCTTTTCGTTCCGGAGAAGATTATTCCCGATAAGAACGGGAATTCTCCATGGGGACTGCTTAAAGCCACAGAAAAAGGTCAGCTTTGCTCTGTTCTTTCAAAAACTCCCCCAAGAATAATTACAAATTTACAGAAAAGCTGGCTCAAATCCAAACTGTCAGACCCGAAAATTCATCTGTTTCTTTCTGATGAGAATATAGCTGCTCTTTCCGAGCGTTTAAAAGATGTTAAGCCTTTGTATAAACCGGAATATTTTCGTGAATTTGACCGGTTTAATGACGGAGATGATTATAACAACCAGCATTACAGAGAAGTTTTCAGCATTATTCTGAGAGCAATCCATGAAAAAGAGGTAATATCAGTGGAATTTACCTCCCGCAGAGGAGTCAGAATAACAAAAAACGTTCTTCCATTGAAAATAGAATTTTCAAGGAAAAACGATAAATTTCGTGTTTACTGCATTGCCTTTCCACGAGAGAAAGAGTATCTTTTCAATATCGGCAGAATAGAAAAGGCTGTTCCTACAGGAAAATATATCCATTCTGAGTATGACCTTGAGGGATTTTTCCGCCGGAAACGATGCGAATATCCTGTGACTGTGGAGGTAAGCAGTGAACGGAATGCTGTTGAACGGTTTATGATGGAGTTTGCTTCATATGAAAAACGCAGCGAACTTGACCTTGTCACAGGAAAATGTCATGCCTCAATCTACTATGACATACAGGACGAAACCGAACTGCTTATTATGCTTCTGGGATTCGGGCCTGTTCTGAAAATAACAGGGCCTGATGATTTTCTGAAAAAAGTCAGGGAACGTGTGAATCAGCAGTATACTTTGTTTTTTTCAACGAACTGTTCTGAAGATATTTAACTTGAGTTCGATGAATTATTTTTGTATGGGCGACCATTGACCGCCCGTTATTTAATACTTATCCGAAAAATCATCTGATTCTGAATTCATATAAATTTCTGCCGGAATTTCATATGATGGTTCTGAAACTACATCATTATAATCATATCTGTTTTCACTAAGCTTGAATTGTCCCATAAGCTCCTTTAAACTCTGTGCCTGTGCTGAAAGTTCCTCTGAAGCGGCTGCACTCTGCTCGGCAGTAGCTGAATTTGACTGTACAACCCCTGAAATCTGGTCTATTCCGATACTAGTCTGACTGATAGCATCAGCCTGTTCCTCTGAATTGTTTGTAATTTCATTGATACCATCAGCAACCATTTTTGTTTTATTCTTGACCACATTCATTGCTGATGTAGTTGCATCGGCACATTTTGCACCGTTTTCAATAGTTTCAATAGCTTTCTGGATAAGTATGGTCGTATCATTTGCAGCCTCTGCTGACTTTCCGGCAAGAGTTCTTACCTCATCAGCAACAACGGAAAAACCTTTGCCCGCATTACCGGCACGAGCCGCTTCAACTGCCGCATTAAGTGCAAGAATATTTGTCTGGAATGCAATATCATCAATAGTCTTTACAATCTTGCTGATTTCAGCGGAAATATCACTGATTTTCTTCATTGCAGAAACCATTTTTTCTGTCTGCTCACTGCTCTGATTCATATCGCCAAGCATTTCTTCAGCAATCCTGTTAAGTTCTCTGGCATTCTGAGTATTTCTTATAACCTTGTTATTAATCTCACTAATTGTAGCCGACATTTCCTGAATAGAGCTTGCCTGTTCCGTTGTTCCCTGAGAAAGTGCCTGTGATGCACCGGCAACCTGATTTGAACCTGCTGCAACCTGCTCAGCAGATTCTGTGATATTGAGCATTACAGAATTAAGACGTTTGCTGATTTTATTCATTGACAAAATTATATTTTTATAATCGCCCTTATAATTTTCTTCACACTGACTTCTTACCATAAAGTTACCTGATGCCAGTTCATCAAGCATATAATCAATATCTGCGATAATATTCTTCTGAAAATTGATAAGTTCATGCATTTCCGCTGCAATCTGACCGATTTCAGATGTATTTTTTTCAAGACCAACTTCAATGTCAAGATTTCCTGCGGCAAGTTCCTTTATTGAGTCCTTTATCTTCTGTATCGGCTTAATAATTTCAAATATTGTAAGTACCATAAGTGTTATTGCAGCAAGGATAACAATAGCAAAGCTTATATACACCAAAACATACCATATGCTCTTTTTTGCACGCAATGCTTCCATTTTTTCATCTGAAACTGTTTCTGTAGTATAAATCAGTGAACTGTATACATTACCGAATTCTGTTACAACAGCATCATACTCCTCACCGTAGATAACCGATTCAGCACCTCTTTTATTACCCTGCTGCATAAAATCCACAGCATTGAGGTCCAGCTCCAATCTTTTATGTACCAGTGAATAAAGCAAGTCAATGTCTTCCGATGTTCCCACATATTCACTGATTTCCTCTCTGAGTTCATCGTAAATGCTGTCCAGTGTTCCGGAAGCAATTTCAGCATTATACTCGTCAATATGCTCACTGTCACCGGTTGCCACATAATGTCTTATACAATCAGCCAGAATATCTGCCGCATCATAAAAATCTTCTGTTTCATTCTGAATATGTCCTTTGGCTGCACTTGCCATACTTATCTCTGTGTTGATTTTCTCCATATTGTATGTCATCATCATAGCAATAATTATAAGTACAATAACTGTAATATTTGTAATTTTTACCATAGTTGACTGATTCATTTTCTTTTTCATCTATAACATCCTTTCAGGTATAAATTGTATAATTTATTGTTTTTATTATACTCCTGACTGACGAAAAAGTCAACTATTTAAGATTTTTTGACATTAAAAATGTATAAAATTATTGATATTTCAATTGTGGCTATATAATAATCCGATAGCCGTCTTTATTCCCGATTATATGTAACGCTTTCCGGATTGAAACATATTCTGTAACTTTGAACGCCATTTAGGGCGGGGGCTGCCGCCCCCACACCCCATTTCGCTCATTCGAGCGACCAAAGGCTCTGCCTTTGGAAACCGCCAGCTTTTTTGAAAAAAAGCTGGGCAAAAAACTTTTTCTTTCGCCACTTTTCCTCATAATATCATTTTGGCCCGTAGCCTACAATAAGAGCCAAAAAAGGCATTTTGTAGGTTTCAAACCATTCGTGATAGCCGAAAACGCAGTTCATTATAATTGCCGGAATCCATGAAATGCCGAATGCCAGCAGAAGAAAGATGATGAGTCTTTTTGCTTCAAGCTTTTTATTTGTCATACTCGTTCACTCCCTTCATGAAGACTTTACAGGATACTTTGTATGACAAAATATATGCCCCCACAGAAAAAGCAGGGAATATTCCAAGCAGCAGCATTGTAAGGTCACCATGGTCTCCTGTCATGAATCTTGCAAGCCATGCAAATACCTTATCCTGAATTTCCGCAGGAATAAACGACAGTACCAATATTGCCGCTATGGCAAGACAAAGTATTATGATAATATTTATGATACTGCCATTCTTTTCGCCGAAACGAAGCATCATAGGAATTGAAAACGAATTCTGAAAAATAAGTGCAAAGAAAATTATGACAAATATACTTGTAAAGCTGATAATTTCTTCTTCAAGGGCAAACCAGCGAACCGTAGCAACAAGAGTTTCAGCAACATAGCTTGAAACAAAATAAAGTCCGCACATAGCAAAGGACAGCACATATTTTGTGTACAGGAACTTTTTTACACCCATTGGTGCAGAAGCTGTAAAATATGCCCAAAGCTTTTTGTCATCACTGTGAAAAACGCTCAGCAGCAATCCGCTTACACTAAAAAAGCCAAGAGCGATGGACACAATACGAAATATGTCAGATGTCAGCGTTTTGACTATCCAGCCATCACCGCCGTATTTCTCGTTCAATGAAACAATAGCAAGACATCCTGTCAGAAAAATCAGTATAAGAAACGGAAGAAGTATTACAGCACAGATACTTTTCATATTCTGTCTGAGTTCCTTGTAAAGAAATCCAACAGGCTCGCTGTGTGGTGCGGCAGGATTTATCGTTTTTTCTGCCTTGACTTCTGCCTTTTTTATTTTTACGCCGTTTGGATACGCATACTGTAAGTTATGACGAACAACAGCAAAATAAACAGCAAAAAGAATAAGAGTAAGCGGTATAAGCCACAACAGCATTTCACCTTTCAGCATTGAAATAATATTGAAAGACAAAGGTTCATTGCTGTCTGAATTAAACAGAGACGCAAAATCAAAACCGACGCATTTCAGTATTACTATAGCAATACATATTATGGAAAATAAGAAGATTAAGTTGCCCTTATCCTGCATTTTTTTATATTCATCGGTATTTCTTGCACGAAGCACGAAAAAATCAACGATAATTTTTGAAAGCAGTAATAAGTCCAGAAGAATAAATTGTAAAATCACATATCCGATTTGAAATTGTGTACCTGCAATCTTATTGATTATGGCAACACAGACCATGCCAAGCAGTATAGATATGCCAAGCGTACCGATAAAGCGTATGAGTTTTACTGCTGCACGCTCAGAAGCCGTTAAAGGCAGAGCATAGGAATAATTGTTCCAGCCGCTGTTCAGGTCGCTTTTGAAAATATTATCCTCTGCAAAAACCACCACTGAATAAAGCATGATAAGCATAGAAAGCATTTCAGCAAATGATTTCACCATATTTTCTTTATCAGACAGTTCCTCAAAAAGATTAGTAAATAAAAATGTTCCCCCAATGATAAAAGCGAAAAATGCAAATAAGACCAGAAATTTTATTATGTACAGCTTTCGGCATACTTTTAATTCACGAAAAATCAGCGAACGTATTTTTGTCATGAGTTCCACTCCCTTTCGTCCTTGTGAACATAGTAAAGCATAATGTCGTCAAGGCTTGCGGGGTCGATGATTGCACCGCTGTATTTGTAAGATGCAGACTGTCGGTCGCAGAGCATAACCTCTGCGCCGTAGGTATTCATACGAACGCTTACAATATCTTCCGGGGCGATGTTTCCAAGCTCCGATTTATCGCATTTGAGAATACCATGGGATTCAAGAATATCATCTTTATATCCCGAAATCAGAAGTCTGCCCTTATCAATGAATGTAACGCTGTCTGCAATCTTTTCAAGGTCAGAGGTAATGTGCGATGACATAAGAATAGAGCGTTCACCGTCCTGAAGATACTCCATAAAAATGTGCAGAATTTCATCACGCACAACAGGGTCAAGACCTGTGGTAGCCTCGTCCATTACAAGCAGTTCGGCATTGTGAGAAAGGGAACAGGCTATCTGAAGCTTCATTTTCATACCCTTTGAAAACTCGCCGATTTTCTTTTTCATCGGGAGTCCGAAACGCTCTAAATACTGAGTATAAACAGCGTTATCCCACTGCGGATAAATCCCCTCAAATATACGTGCCATATCCTTTGCATTGAAAACATCGTGAAACGGCAATTCATCAAAAACAACAGAAATTCGTTCCTTGATTTCCTGTTCGTTCTGAAGATAATCCAGACCGAGCAGCTTTATTTCTCCCTCGTCAATGTTTATTATGTTCAGCATACTGCGGATTGTTGTGGTTTTGCCTGCACCGTTCTGACCGATAAATCCCATAATTGAGCCTTTCGGCACATTGAAGCTTATGTTATCCAGCGTAAAGCCGCTGTATTTTTTCGTAACGCCTGAAATTTCAATTG
>JBJEQS010000172.1:0-2538 GCA_051881875.1 Oscillospiraceae bacterium | reverse complement strand
CCAAAGGCTTTGCCTTTGGAAACCACCAGCTTTTTTGAAAAAAGCTGGGCAAAAACCTTTTGATTTCGCTGCTTTTCTTTATTGGGGCGGTTTGTTACTACCCGACCACTTTGATAAGCGGCTGCATTTGCCGCTTATAACTCAACTTTTATAACCGCATAGCCGTATGGCTCTATTTCAATATAATCTTCTTTAATATCTGCACATATAACCTTGAAATCCGAATATCTGCCCTTGAATTCAGGCATATCATATACCTTCTGCGGATTGCCGCTTCTGTTTATGAATATTACAAGTGCTTCTTCGCCCTCTCTTATTCTTGCAAATACAAGCACATCATCTGTATATGAGAGAAATTTCATATTTCCATCGGCAAAAATATCACTTGATTTTCTTACCTCACCGAGTTTCTTTACATAATCAAGCATATCCATGTCTTCATTGCCCCATGGAAAACATCTTCTGTTGAACGGGTCTTTATATCCCTGCATACCTACTTCATCACCATAGTATATGCTTGGTACTCCGGGGAGGAAATACATCAGAGCAAATGCACATTTAAGCATATTCTTGCCGTTTCTGTATTCATCTTCGGTTAAATACCTTTCAGCCTGCCAGTCCTTTGATTTACCGTCACAGTTTTCGCCGCCGAGTCTGTTTATGGCTCTTTCAACGTCATGCGTCGATACAAAATTCATAAGAACATCTATTGTAGGCTTTGGATAATTTTCAATGATTGTCATTATCCTGTTTTTGAAATTTTCAGGACTGTCGCCCTTTACATAGTCGAGTATTGCTTCCTTGAACGGATAATTCATTACTGAGTCAAGCTGTGTTCCAAGGAGATAGCGACGTTTTACCCCATAGCTTTCCTTATTTGACGCATCTTCCCATACTTCACCGATTATGATTTTATCATCGCCGTTTTTCTTTACGCACTTATTCAGATTATCAAGGAATTCATCTGGCAATTCATCTGCAACATCAAGTCGATAGCCTGCCGCACCCATTTCAATCCAGTAGTCAAGTACACCGTCATCACCGCATATATACTCTGTATACTGGCTGTTGTTTTCCCTTACGTTAGGAAGCGTATCAATTCCCCACCACGCTTCATAGCTGTTCGGATATTCATAGAATGTATACCATGGATAGTATGGACTTTCCTTGGAATTGTATGCTCCCTGATTGTCGTATCTTTTGAATTTATTAAAATAAATGCTGTCTGCACCTGTATGCGAGAATACTCCGTCAAGAATTACGCTTATGCCATAAGTCTTTGCTTCATCGCAAAGCAGCTTAAAATCATCATTAGTGCCGAGCAGCGGGTCTACTTTTCTGTAATTTGCTGTATTGTATCTGTGATTTTCATGTGATTCGAATATCGGGTTGAGATATATGCAGGTTACTCCGAGTTCCTTTAAATACGGAAGCTTTGAGCGTATACCGTCAAGGTCGCCGCCGAAATAGTCATTATTCCACACATGACCATTTGCATCAGGTCTGTAATACGGTGTTCCGCCCCAGTCATCTCTTAAAACTCTGTCTGTCGGAACATTCTCATGCTGTTTTCCGCTTTTGCAGAAACGGTCAGGAAATATCTGATACATAATTCCGCCCTTTAAGAAATCAGGCGTATTATAATTTTCATCATATACTGTAAGCTGGAAAAGTCCTCCCTCGCTTATATCGCCATGATGTGCGTTAATTTTCTTTATAAATTTTCTCTGTCCGTTTATGGTAAGTGCGAAATAGTAATAATGCACTCCTACGAATTTTGCGGAATACATTGCTGAATAGTACACCGATTCGCTATCCTCACTGCTTCTTACCATTTTGAGAAAACGTTCCTTGAAACCTGTTCTGAAAAGTATCATTACAGGCGGCGAATCTATTGATATATTTTTCGGGATTTTAACTGTAAATGTACATTCTTCATTCCTTTTCAATGCACCGAATATTGATTTACATGATAAATCCCAGCTGTCATAAATTGCTGACATAAAAAATTCCTCCCTAATTTTTTTACTCAGTTATGCAGATATTATACGATTGATTAATAAAAAGCTGTTTCACAAAATAAAAGTTTTTGCCCAGCTTTTTTCAAAAAGCTGGTGGGGTCAAGGGGCGAAGCCCTTGTCGCCGTCCGCAGACGGCGAAACTCCACAGGGGTGTGGGGACGGAGTCCCCGCCCAATCATCGTTTAAAAAAGTTTTTTGGCAAGCTTTTTCCAAAAAAAGCTTGGGCGACTGAAAGTCGCCTGATGAATTTCATAGTAAATATAAATCCATAAAATTCATATTATTCTAATCCGCATAACTCAGTAAAAAACTGCTTTTATAGAATTAACGGGCGAACGATTACGCTCGCCCTGTTTAATCCTTATATTAACGTGAGTCCGATGGTTGTTTTGGCAGTCGCCCGTTATGGTTTACTGGAAATATCATTATTCCTGTTTTGCGAACTGCGTTCGCACAAACTTTTTTTGGAAAAAGTTTGACAAAAAACTTTTTTGAACGCCATTTAGGGCGGGGGCTG
>JBJEQS010000171.1:0-2541 GCA_051881875.1 Oscillospiraceae bacterium | reverse complement strand
ACACTTCTTATTTATCAAGAGTAATTGGAAATTAAAAGAAATTGATTTGCGTGTGCTTTATTTATGGACTATTGACAAAAAATGAAATATATGATAATATATTAACCAATATAAATCACCAAAATAGGAGAATGTTATAGAATCAGTAGTATATTTTTATATGTTGTTAATTTATATGTTGTTAATTGGAAAATGTATGATTTTGGTATAATAAAAAATATAGTAATATTATTTAAAATAATATCACTGTGTTTTTTTTATTTTTTGGAGGAGTTAAAGTATGTTTAAAGCAGCAGAATTAATTAAATATGAAGGAGATAACAGCACATTTATATGGAAACATCCGAGTGAAGATTTTAATAATCAGACACAGCTCGTTGTACATGAGTCACAGGAAGCTGTATTTTTTATGAATGGTCAGGCACTTGATATATTTGGTCCGGGTCGCTATACACTTGAAACACAGAATATTCCGGGAATAAGAAGATTTCTTAATATTGTAACAGGCAGTGATTCACCATTTCATTGTGAAGTTTACTTTATAAATCAGACAGTTCAGATGGGAATAAAATGGGGTACAGATTCAAAAGTAAGATATATTGATACTGAGTCAGGAATACCATTGGAAATAGGTGCCTGCGGAGAAATGAATCTCAAGGTGTGTGATAGTCGTAAATTGCTTGTGAAACTTGTAGGAACAACAAATGGAATAGCGTGGAATGATACAGGAAATGGATTTACAAAATCCTTGCAAAATTCATTCCGCCCTCTTATATCCACTATGGTAAAATCAAATTTAACAAGTGCAATAAAGGCTAAGAATATCAATCTTCTTGAGGTTGATGAGCATCTTGCAGAACTGTCTGATTCATTAAAGGAAAAGATTATTCCGGGATTTGAGGAATATGGAATTACAATACCGCAGTTTTATCTTACAACAGTTGTATTGCCGGAAGAAGACCCTAACTTCAAAAAAATAAGAGAATTATATACTGTGTCATTGCAGACAAGAATGGCAGCAGCAGAAGCTCGTGTAAAAACTGCACAGGCAGCTGCCGAAGCTGACGTAACAGCAGCGAGAAGACAAATTGAACTTGAAAGGCAGACAACTCAGACAGAAATCGCTAAACGTGAAGCGGAAAGAAAAATTATTGAAGCACAGGCAAATGCTCAGGTTACAAGAGCAACAGGCTTTGCAGAAGCTGAAGTAATGCGTGCCAAGGGTTACAATGAAAAAGATGTTATTCAGGCAGATGTTCAGAAAGCATTTGCTGAAGGCATGGGGAATATGAGTTCCGGAGGTTCAGCAGGAGGAAGCATGGCATCTGATATGGTAAGCATGATGGCTGGTATGAAAATGGCAGGAGTTATGATGAATCAGTTTGACAACAATATTTCCAATCCATTTGGAAATAATATGAACAATAATACGCCGTCAGCAACAGAACAGCAGACTGTTGCAAGTAAAAATAAATGTACAAAATGTGGTGCAGATTTACCTGATGGTGCGAAATTCTGTCTTGAATGCGGAGAAAAAATTCAGATAGTCCCTGATGGAATGATAATATGTCCTGATTGTGGAAAAACAGTTGCAAAGGGAAAATTCTGTCTTGAATGTGGTCATAAGTTTGTTACTGCCTGTCCTAATTGCGGAGCAGAACTTCCTGAAGGAGCAAAATTCTGTCTTGAATGCGGTCAGAAAATCTAAAGGGGGATATTTGAAATGAACGGAACATTTAAAAAATATCTTGCTGCATGGGCGGTTATGTTTGCAGTATTTCAGATTATATGCTTTATAACTCCGTCTGAGATAAACGGACTTAGTAAATTCGGGGGAGCATTCTGGTCGGGGTATATATTTATAACACTTGCTTTCATAGGAAATATACTATGTACATATAATGCGTTCAAAACAGAGAATACAAAGAAATTTTTCTATAATATACCACTTGTTTCAATAAGCTATACAGGTATTGTAACAATGCTTATATTCGGTTCGGCATTTATGATTATACCATCATTTCCGAACTGGCTTGGCGGAGTAATATGTCTTTTAATTCTTGTAGGAAATATATTAGCTGTAATCAAGGCGTCAGCGGCAGGAGATATTGTTTCCGGCATAGATGATAAGATAAAGGCAAATACATTGTTTATAAAATCACTTACAGCTGATGCACAAAGCCTGATATCACTTTCCAAATCAGCAGAGTCAAAAACAGAATGTCAGAAAATATATGAAGCTGTAAGATATTCCGACCCTGTGAGCAATGAAGCACTTGCAGGCATAGAGTTACAGATTACAATTAAATTTGCAGAGCTTAAGAAAGCGGTAAGCAATGATGAGAATGATAAGATAAAAACGCTTGTAAATGAAATGGAAATACTTATAAGTGCCAGAAATAATAAATGTAAAATTTTAAAGTAATATGAAGGGATTTGAATTAAAATGACGGTTTTTAAATGTAAAATGTGCGGAGGCATACTGGAAATAAGAACTTGTTCTCATAGACGATTTAAAAGCAAATGAGAGTGAGAAATATA
>JBJEQS010000170.1:0-2552 GCA_051881875.1 Oscillospiraceae bacterium | reverse complement strand
AAAAAGTTTTTTGTCAAACTTTTTCCAAAAAAAGTTTGAGCGAACGAAGTTCGCTAAACAGAAACAATCAAATTCAAAAAAACATAACGGGCGACCAGTGGTCGCCCCTACAAAAATAATATCTTGAATTCAGAAAGGATATGATTTAAAATGCTCTTTCAGAAAGATTTTATCTATAATGATGAAGCATTAAATGCCGCACTTGAAATAATGGAAAAAACCGTTTTTAAAAAGAAAAAAATTGCAGGTATGACTGCATTCTGTATGTTTCCTGTTATGTTTTTTATTATCGGACTTATATTATCCGATACTGATAGAACCGAATGGATTATCAGTGTTATAGTTTCAGCGGTATTTTTTCCTTTGATTGCATTTTTTCTTATGGGCAGTTTCCGAAAGGAGTATATTTCCGCAAATTCATTAAGTGAGGGAGAGAAATATTTCAGTCCTGAAAGAACTCTGACAATATATGATGATTATATCAATATATATGCAAAATATTCAAATTCCGATGTAATTCTTACTGATGAAGACCGTGCTGATGAGGATTTTATGGAATATTTCAATGAGTCCAATGAAGAAATGAGCAATATTAAATATCCGCTTTCAAAATGCCGCTGTTATGAAAACGACAAGGCTTTTATTATTTATATCAGCCGTGACTTAAATCAGCCTGTTTTAAAATCTCAGCTTGAACAGTCAGATATTGAATTTATACATAATACATTAAAGGAAAAGTTGGGTAAAAAATATATAGAATTATAAAAAAGGAGAATAAAAATATGAAAGAATATGAATGTCCATACTGCCATGAAAAATCCTTTTCAATTTTTCAGAAGCTTATTGCAGGAGGTATGACCTCCAAGGGCGTTGTATGCAAAAACTGCGGAAAGCATTGTGTTCATGGTCTTAAATCAACAATTTTCAACAGTATTGTTATGGGAATTGCACTTATATATATTATCGTTGTAAAAGTTACAGATTTTGGAAGCGTAACATCTGCAATTATAGTATTCTTAGCCGCTGTTGTAATCGGAAAGCTTTTCAATGCGTTTGCCTGTGAACTGGAGAAAAATAACCGCAATGACCTCTGATAAAAATACTCTCGGACTTTATATCCATGTGCCGTTCTGTGCCGTCAAATGCCCATACTGCGACTTTTATTCCACATCATACTCAAGAAATAATGAAAACCTTTATACAGATGCGGTTATAAGAAATATAAAGCGGTATTCAGATATTTGCACCGACAGAATTATTGATACGATATATTTCGGCGGAGGTACTCCGTCCATTATTTCGACAGAAAATATCAAAAAAATATTGTTTTCAACATTTGAAATGTTTAATGTTGAAAACTCTGTTGAAATATCCATTGAAGCAAATCCCAATACGCTGAATGATAAACGCTGTCGGGAATACTTATCCGCCGGAATAAACCGCCTTTCGATAGGCATACAGTCTTTTGATGACAATGAACTGAAAAATCTCGGCAGAAAACATTCCGCATTGCAGGCGGAAAATGCTGTGATTTCGGCATATAATTCAGGTTTTGAGAATATATCCTGTGATTTTATGCTCGGTATAAAGGGACAGAATTCCGATACTCTCGCTCATACTCTGGAAAAGGCTGTAAATCTTCCGATAAGGCACATATCGGCTTATATGCTGAAAATTGAGGAAAATACTCCGTTTAACTGCGATGAGATAATCAATGCATTGCCCGATGATGATACATTTGCGGAGATGTATCTGCAAACTGTTGAAACATTTGAAAAGCATGGATTAATGCAGTATGAAATTTCCAATTTTGCAAAGGCAGGCTATGAGAGCAGACATAATCTCAAATACTGGCAATGTGAGGAATATATCGGCATAGCTCCCTCGGCACACTCATATTTTAATGGGAAACGCTATGCAGTTCCGTCCGATTTGCAGAAATTCATATCAGATGATATACAGACGGAAGATATTACAGATGATATTGCAGGTGATTTTGAAGAAAAGGCTATGCTTGCACTTCGGCTGAAAAGCGGACTTGCATTTGACATATGCGGAGATATGAAAGCGGATATAATCAGAAAAGCAGATATGCTGTGCCGAAATGGTCTTGCAGAAATGGACGATAAAAGAATATGGCTTACTCCGAATGGGTTTCTTGTATCCAATCAGATTATAGAATATCTGGTGATGTGAATTTGATGTATTATTTTCTGTCCAATTTACGTTAATTATGCGGTCGGGTAGATACAAAATGCAACAATTAAGCTAAAACCGAAACCAAAAGTTTTTGCCCAGCTTTTTTCAAAAAGCTGGCGGCAAGGTGCCGCCTCCGGTTTTTAGTCAATATTTTTCTTTATGGCAGTCAATTTTATGCGACTTACCTGACAAATAACCATATGTCAGCATAAAAATTCAGCCTTATAAAAATTTTCGGGTAGGTTAAAAAATTTCAATATTAAGAAAAGCAACGAAATTGCCGGCGGCGGCTCGCCGCAAGTTTTTTGTCAAACTTTTTCCAAAAAAAGTTTGTGCGAACGCAGTTCGCAGAA
>JBJEQS010000169.1:0-2572 GCA_051881875.1 Oscillospiraceae bacterium | reverse complement strand
ACTGAAAAGTGGAGGCGGCACCTTGCCGCTTGAAAAAGCTTGACCAAAACTTTTAGTTTCGTTGCTTTATTTCCTATACCGCTCACGATAAATAAGCAAAAATAAAACAGATAATCTGTCATTTAGGAGAGATGAAAATGATAAATCAGAAAATACATTACCTTGATAATTCCGCAACCACCAAGCCATGCAATGAAGCTGTACAGGCTGTTGTTAAATGCATGACCGATACATACGGCAATCCCTCATCACTTCACTCAATGGGTACTGCTGCAATGAAAATTCTTGAAAATTCCAGAAATATCATTGCAAATGCTCTTAAATGCTCATCAGACTGCATAACATTTACATCGGGAGCTACTGAAAGCACTAACATGGCTATAAAAGGTGCTGTGAGAAAATACGGAAGAAAAAGAAAAAAAATCATTACAACATCTGTTGAACATTCCTCTGTAAAGGAGGTATGCAAATATCTTGAAACGCAGGGATATGATGTCGTATATATATCCCCTGACAGCGAGGGAAAAATAAATCCGAAACAGATATTTGATGAAATTGATGACAATACCTGTCTTGTAAGCATGATGCTTGTAAACAATGAAACAGGATATATACTGCCTGTCGAAAAGACATTTACTGCAATAAAAAAACGTTTTCCGCATATAATAACACATTGCGACTGTGTGCAGGCATTTATGAAAATTCCTGTTGATACAAGAAAGCTCAATGCTGATTTCATATCATTAAGCGGTCATAAGGTTCATGCTCCAAAGGGGACAGGCATACTTTATACCGCAAAAGGAATACATATACCGCCTCTTGTGCATGGCGGAGGTCAGGAGAAAAATATTCGCCCCGGCACAGAGGGATTGCCGCTTATTGCAGGATTTGCGGCGGCTGTTGAGAAATATTCAGCTGATATTTCCGAAAGATATGACTATGTTACGGATTTGAAAAATTATCTGCTTAGAAAGATAAGCGGCATTGACGGAATATCTGTTAATTCACATGATGACGCATTGTCGTATATAATAAATATATCAGCTGAAGGAATACGCTCGGAAATAATGCTGCATTTTCTTGAGGAGCGAGGGATATTTATTTCAAGCGGTTCAGCCTGTTCAAAAGGTGCAAAAAGCGGAGTTCTTTCAGAATTCGGCATAAATGACAGACGTGCTGACAGTGCATTGAGAATAAGTCTTTGCAGTGATAATGACAAATCCGATATAGACGCTCTTGCTGATGGCATTGCTGAGGGAAAAATCAAGATAATGAATTAATTGTATTAATAATTTGTTAATTATTAATACATATAAAATTAAAGAAAATAAGTCGATTATAGTATATAATTATTATATATATGTGTAGCATTTATATTTTTAAGAATGGAGGTTTGTTAAATGGAAGATAAAATGCCCGGTCAGGAAGGAAGAAAATTTATAAACCTTTCAAAGCCCATAAGCGATGAATCATATAAGTATAATTCACCGAATGCGGTGAACAATGACTTTAATCCTGCAAATTATCAGCAGGAAATATATCCTCAGGGAAATCAGCAAAGAGTGGCATATCCTAAAAACAGTTCAGGTCAGGAGATTTATCCCGGCGGCAATCCGACTATGTATAAGGAAAATACTATTCCAAAATCATCTGCGGATATACCGACTGTTCAGCCAAGCATAGTAAGTCCGCCTGTTATTCAGAATAATGTTAACTATAATCAGCCTGTACAGCAGGCAAATCAGAAATTCTGCAAATACTGCGGTCAGAAAATACATATGGAAGCAGTTGTATGCCCGCACTGCGGACGTCAGGTTGAACAGCTTAAAGGAGCTAATCAGGCGGTAAACGGCAATGTATATATAAATAATGCCGGTCAGACGCAATATATGATTCCGGTAAGCCCTTATACAAGAAGTACAGCGGTACTTCTTGCCTGCCTTGGATTTATAGGAATAGGCGGAATACATCGTTTTTACTGCGGAAAATATTTGTCAGGTCTTTTATATCTTTTTACGGCAGGTCTTTTCGGAGTAGGCACACTTGTAGATGTGGTCAGAATTGCCAGCGGAAATTTTCGTGATTCATCAGGTCTTATGATAAAAAATTAATTAAGGAATTGTATTCAGCATACATATTCAGCAATATGTATGCTGTTTTTTTAAAAATTTATGTGGAAAATTATTCCTTGAATTATCAGCTGTTATATGATTATAATAATATTGTTCCCGTAAAAGAGAACATTAAAAAAATGAAAGAAAGGTTCTGTCCTGATGATTTTAATGGGAAAATGTCAGAACAGAAATGGTGGCTGAAATGGATTGCGAATGTATGCATAAGAATTCAAGTATCAGATGTACTGTACAGGCTTGCAAGTATAATATGGGCACAGAAAATTACTGCTCACTCGATACAATAAGCATAGGTACTCACGAGGCAAATCCTACTGTACCGGAATGTACAGACTGTAATTCTTTCGTTAAGAGATAGTCGGAGCTATATATCCGAGCCATACAGCTGATAAAAGCTGTATGGTGTTACATAATTCAGTTTTATTTAATGTGATTTCGAT
>JBJEQS010000168.1:0-2596 GCA_051881875.1 Oscillospiraceae bacterium | reverse complement strand
TTGGAAACCGCCAGCTTTTTTGAAAAAAAGCTGGACAAAAAACTTTTAGTTTTAGCTTGATTGTTGCATTTTGTACTTACCCAACCATTTGGATAAAGCAAAATACTGAAAAGTGGAGGCGGCACCTTGCCGCTTGAAAAAGCTTGACCAAAACTTTTATTTTTGGGGTTGTTTTTTATCTTAAAAATTTTTTGTCGAACTCACGTTATTTACTTATAACTTTTTTGTGGCTCGACCGTATAATGCGGAATTTACCAATGCGGTCGAGCCAGTAATAAAGTGAACGCTGAAACTAAGCCGCTGAAAGCGGCTTGCAACGAACCGGAGGCGGCAACTTGCCGCTTACTTCTTGTTGGTTATGGTTTCTGCACCCTTCTGAAGTGCAATTGTTCCTGTTCTTACCATTTCTATTATGCCATACGGCTTTATCATTTCCTCAAATTTTACAAGATGTGCATATGTATCCGATATTTCAATTGTCATTGTGGTGAGCGATATATCCGCTACCTTTGCTCCCATGATTTCACATATTGTAAGCACTTCCGAACGCTTGTTTGCAGGTACTGAAAGCTTTACCATAAGCAGTTCCCTTGCAAGAAGCTCATCTTTTTCAAGCGTTCTTACCTTTATTACTTCGATAAGCTTATTGAGCTGCTTTTCAATCTGTTCAAGTGTATAGCTGTTTCCATCTGCTACAATGGTTATTCTGGATATTGCCGGATTATCTGTAACTCCTACGGCAAGGCTGTCTATATTAAAACCTCTGCGTGAAAAAAGTCCTGTTATTCTGGAAAGTGCTCCAGCATGATTTTCAACAAGTATTGATATTGTTCTTTTCATTTTTTTACCTCTTTGATTTTATAATGTACTTTCATCAGGTGAAACCATACATTCTATTAAAAATGCTGTTTCTGAACTGAACATTTTATCAAGTGCTGAATCTATTTCAGATGAATCAGCAACTCTTAATGATGGTATTGAATATGCTTCGGCAAGCTTTATAAAATCCGGACTTCCGTCAAGATGCACCGCAATCTGTCTGTCCTCATAAAGCCTGGTTTGTACTTCACGAACCATTCCAAGACGGTTGTTTGTCATAACGATTATTTTAATCGGTATCCTGTTCTGCATTATGGTTGCAAGCTCCATGAACTGCATCTGGAATGAACCGTCACCGCATATTGCAACAACTTCTGAATCCGGACTTGCAAGCTTTGCTCCGACTGCCGCAGGAACTGAATATCCCATTGTACCCATTCCGCCGCTTGTTATGAAACGTCCTTTCTTTACGGTGAAATAATTCGCCGTCCATATCTGATTCTGTCCGACATCAGCGGATACAATCGTATTTTCAGGGGCTTTCTCTGAAAATTTATACATGAATTCCTTTGGATTGATGTATCCGTTTTTCTTTTCAAATTCAGGAGTTTTCTTTCTTGAAATAAGCTCATTGAGCCATTCTGTGTATTTCACAGGCTTCATCATTTCGGAAAGCTGTCCGAGTATTATTTTTGCATCTCCTACAAGCGGTATATCCGTTTCGATATTTTTGCCTATTTCCGCAGGGTCAATATCTATATGGACAATCTTTGTTGTTTCAGCGAGAAAGCTTGGTGATGTGACAGCTCTGTCACCGACTCTTGCACCGATAAGTATTAAAAGGTCGCAGTCAAGAACTGCCCTGTTTGCAAGCGGTATTCCATGCATACCTATCATTCCGAAATGCAGTCGGCTGTCGCTTCGGATTGTTCCTATACCCATCATTGTGGTGACAACAGGTATATCATGCTTGTCTGCAAAATCATAAAGCTCATTTGTTGCATATGATGAAAATACTCCGCCTCCTGCACATATGAGAGGTTTTTCAGCGGCTTCAATTGCTTCCGCAACTCGCTTTATCTGCAATGTATTTCCTTTGATTGTAGGTTTGTATGATGGTATTTCAACTGATTCCGGATAGCTGAAATCTATCATTGTTTTCTGTATGTCAAACGGAACATCTATAAGTACAGGTCCTTTTCTGCCTGTTCCTGCGATATGGAATGCTTTTTTGAATATTTCGGGTATTTCATCGGCATTTTTCACAAGAAAGCTATGCTTTACAAAAGGCTCTGCTGAACCTGTTATATCAGCCTCCTGAAATACATCTCTGCCTATCTGGTCGGTTGATACCTGACCTGTTATCACTACAAGCGGCACTGAATCCGCATATGCTGTGGCAATCGCTGTTATAAGGTTTGTTGCCCCCGGTCCTGATGTTGCTATGCATACAGCCGGTTTTCCGGTAATTCTGGCATATCCGTTTGCGGAATGTCCGCCGTTCTGTTCCTGTCTGACGAGTATATGCTTTATACTGCTTTTATAGAGATAGTCATAGAACGGGCATATTGCCGCCCCCGGATATCCGAATACTACGGATATATTTTCAAGCTCAAGGCATTTTACCATTGCTTCTGCTGCTTCAATCAAATTAACACCACCTATTTATTTTATTAACGTGAGTTCGATAGATTTATTTTGTAATGGCGAACTATATTCGCTAGTCTTTATTTACTTATAAATCCATAATTTCAGTTCAGCAAACTGCGTTTGCTCA